>JAKOGY010000200.1 GCA_028658405.1 Dolichospermum sp. ST_sed8
ATTGGTTGATACGCCTTGGTTGAGAGAAAACCTCAACTTATGTATTTGTTAGCTTTTGTTAGCAAAAAAGTATCGGTACTTACTAAGTATAGCGAGAAGAAAAAACAGAAAAGATCCCTGACTTCTTTAAGAAGTCGGGGATCTAAAGGATCTAAAATAAATTATTTAAGCGCGAATATCTTTTTCTTTGAATAAATCAGCCGTTGCTAAAAGTAACTCCCGTAAAGTTTGTTTTAATTGACGTTCTTTTTTCGCTATAACTCCACCTGCATTTGCTAATTTTTGTTCTAGAAGTGAGTAACTTTCTTTGACTTGTAAGGTGATAGATTCAGCTTTTGGATGGGATTTATCACACCATTGTTTGGCTTCATTTAAATAATCCTGTACCTCTTGATCACTTCCACTATAACGTGCCGATAAATTTGCTCTGATAATTGCTGATTGTGCTTGTAATTGTGCATAGCGTTTCTTTAATAATCCAATTTCTTCACTATCTTTGATAGAATCAATTGCTGAATCAATCGCAATTTTCGTATCTGCTGATTTATCTTGACTCGTTTCTACTATCTTTGTTAAAATTCCTTCAATTTCTATTTGTAGTTCTTCTTCTTCCCGATCTAATTGCGCTTGTAGACGCTTAATATCTGCTTGTGTTTTGACAATATCTGAGTGTTTTTTCAGATTTATAGCTTCCATAGCCCCTTCAATTGAAGCTACTACTCCTTCTTTAACTTCACTACCTTTTTCTTGTAAATTATCAATGACGGTAGAAACAGCATCATTAACTAAATTACGCAGTTCATGAGAACCTTCTTGAAACTCAGAACCTACTTGAGAAATAGCAGATTTCACAATTTCCCGAATCCGTTCAGCTTTTAATTGTCCTGTTTCTTTCGCTTGGCGTAAATCTACTTGAATTTGTTCTTTAACGTTCTTATTAATGGTCATACTGAATATAAATCTCATGTAACACTTACACTCATTTTGGCGAAATCTTCTGGCTATAAACACCCTCTAAAGAAATAGAACCATATCTATCTTCAGGTAGTGCAAAGGACATTAACAAGAATATCTCTGAATTTTTGATTTTTTAGGGAAATGTTACCAATTTATGAAATAATCAATATTGGTCAATCAGTAAATTTTAATTATGTGGCGCATAAATATCACTTGTGATAGTGAAGCATGGAAAGTATCTGGTGTTGAATTTAAGAAAATGGTAGAAAAATACCAATGTGAATTGGTTGGTTCTAAAAAAATGCCAGATGGAAACCGGATCATGTCCTATAAAATGGAAGATGTCAGCGAAGCAGAAGCTTTTCAAGAAGAATGTACAAAGTTTATTGGCTTTATTTCTGATTTTGAAGCTTTATGAAAAAACTCATAACATTGATATTATGCACATTTTGCTTGTGGACTATCAATTTTACTTTACCTGCTAACGCTTTAAATACAGACCCAAGGGCGGAAATTTTTGATGTCCATTGTGCTGGTTGTCATATTAATGGAGGAAACATCATTAGACGTGGTAAAAACTTAAAAAAGAATGCACTCAAAAAATATGGAATGGATTCTTTAGAAGCGATTACAACGATTGTTACTAATGGTAAAAATAATATGTCAGCCTATAAAGATCGTTTAACAACAGAGGAAATTCAACACGTTGCAGCTTATGTTTTGGAACAAGCAGAAAAAGATTGGAAATAATAATACAAAAAATATGACTTTACCTCAAGACAGCTATTTACAATTTACCCCCGACTTAAAGATTTGCCGAATTTTGAATGGAATGTGGCAAGTTTCCGGTGGACATGGACGCATTAACCGTACAGCCGCTATTCAAGCGATGTTTGAATATGTAGATGCTGGTTTTACAACTTGGGATTTAGCAGATCATTATGGACCAGCGGAAGATTTAATTGGTGAGTTTCGTCGTCAATTAATTGCGACTCGTGGAGAAGAAGCGGTAAATAATATTCAAGCTTTCACAAAATGGGTTCCCCGCGCTGGGAAGATGACAAAAAAACTGGTTGAGGAAAATATTGATATCTCCTTGAGAAGAATGGATGTTAAATCATTAGATTTAATGCAGTTTCATTGGTGGGACTATAAAGACTCTAATTATTTAGATGCTCTCAGATATATGGCAGAATTGCAAGCTGAGGGGAAGATAAAACATTTAGCTTTAACTAATTTTGATACGGAACATTTACAAATTATTACAGAAGCAGGAATCCAGATTGTTTCTAATCAAGTCCAGTTTTCTCTTGTTGACAGAAGACCTCAAGTAAATATGGTGAAATTCTGTGAAGAACATCATATAAAACTATTTACTTATGGTAGTGTTTGCGGTGGTTTATTATCAGAAAAATATCTAAATAAATCAGAACCAAAAAGTTCAGAAATCAATACTACAAGTTTGAGAAAATATAAACAAATGATTGCTAATTGGGGGAGTTGGCGATTATTTCAAGAGTTATTGGCTACTTTGAAACAAATTGCTGATAAACATCAAGTTAGTATTACTAATGTGGCTGTAAATTACATTTTAAATCAGCCGTCTGTGGGAGGTGTAATTGTAGGCGCTAGGTTAGGAATTGCAGAACATTTGTCAGATAATGCTAGGGTATTTGGTTTTAATTTAGATGCTGAGGATATAGACAAAATAGATGCAGTTTCTCAACAATCAAAAGATTTATATAAGTTAATTGGTGATTGTGGAGATGAGTATAGAAGATAATTAAATAATAAGATCCCCTAAATAATAAGATCCCCGACTTCTTCAAGAAGTCGGGGATCTGATCTTTAGGTTACAGTAGATTAAAAAATTCTCAACTATCAAATATGAATAACAAAACCATTCCCACAGGCTACCTACGCAAAGTTCATCATATCGCTTTCAATGTTGCCGATATGCAAGCCTCTCGCCATTTTTACGGTCATATTTTAGGCTTACACGAACTCACAGGAGAAGAAATACCAGAAACATTAAAAGAACTCGTTGCTGTGGGTAAAGTCGCTAATTTCGTCACTCCTGATGGCACAGTGATAGACTTATTTGGAGAACCCCAATTATTACCACCAGATCCCGATCCTAGTAAATCATTTACTAGAGCATATCATTTGGCATTTGATATTGATTCCCAATTTTTTGATCAATCTGTGTCCGTGATCAGAGAAAATAATTTAGTCATTGCTTATGGACCGCTTACCCGTCCTACAGGTAGAGGAGTGTACTTTTATGACCCCGATGGATTTATGATTGAAATTCGTTGTGATCCTGATTAAATGAGAAAATATAGGATTACTATCTGATTTTTGAACATATACTATTGGTGGGCATTGCCCACAATATTAGGGTTTTGGTGGGCATTGCCCACCCTACTTAGATATTGTTTTAGCATTGCTATAGTATTGTAGGGTGTGTTAGAACGAAGTTCGTAACGCACCTTTATCAAAATTTTAGTGCGATATTTGCGATATCTGAAACAAAGCTAAAAATGTACATTCCCAAACTAAGCGAGGTTGGGCATAACAAAGTAAATGTTTCCGAGTTTTTTCCAATTGTTGAATAATTTTTGGTTCATGTATTTGTTGCCAATAGTATTGTTGCAAATAATCAATTAACCATAATTGGGCTTCACTATCTAATTCCTTATCAATTTTCTTGGCTAATTCTAAAGCCTGACGGTAAGATGTTGGCGTTTTCTTCACCTGTGCTATGAACTCGCTAGGAATATTTTGTAATTGTTGATAAGATAAAATCGCATTTCCTGGACTACCTGCGGCGATATTTAGAACTTCTGGATGTTGCAAAATTTCGGCATTTCCTGTTTGCGTCAATACCTGAGTCATAGCAGCAGTATCTAACCGATAAAAAGGAACTTTTTGACAACGGGATACTAAAGTTGGTAACACAGATTCCGGAGAAGGGACAATTAAAATTAATGTCGCTTTTCCGGGTTCTTCTAAGGTTTTTAACAAGGCATTGGCCGCAGATTCAGCCATTGTTTCCGCTTGTTCTAAAACTATGACATTTCTCAATGCTTCCAATGGTGGACGGGAAAGAAATTGCGTAATTTCTCGAATTTGTTCTAAACGAATTACTGGTGGTGCTTTGCGTTTAACTCCCTTTTCTGCTGCTTCTGCTGGGGTGAGTCTTTGTCCTTGATATTGATAAGTTGGTTCTACCCACAATAAAGCCGGATGATTTCTTTGACGAATCCGATTTTTTAAAATGGGAATTTGATCAGGTTTTACAGAACTAGAAAAAAGTAATTCAATAAAACACCTGGCTGCCAAACTTCTGCCCACACCATCTGCACCAACAAACATATAAGCTGGTGCAACTCGGTTTTGTTTAACTGATTGGGTTAATAATTCGACTGCTTGCTGTTGTCCGACTAATGGCGAAAACATAAATTATGAAAACAGGCGATTCTGTAAGATTTCCTGGATACTTTTTTGGACAATATCTTGACTGCTAGTACCGTCTACTCGCATAATCCGAGATGGATAAGATCCGGCTAATTCTGTATATCCTTGCTGTACACGCCGATGAAAAGCTATTGTTTCCTGTTCAATTCGATCTAGTGTCGCTTGTCCACGTTTGCGCGATAACCCTACCTCCACATCTACATCTAACCAAATAGTTAAATCACTTTCCAAACCCCCAGTAGAAATCTGATTAAGTTGATTAATTATACTCATATTTAAACCCCTACCATAACCTTGATAGGAGATAGTAGAATCAGTATAGCGATCGCATAGAATATATTTACCTGTGGCTAAATTCGGTTTTAATTCCTCTTCAATATGTTGCGCCCTATCTGCCGCATATAATAGTAATTCCGTCACTTCCCCCACTGGCTTGTTTGGTAACTTTTCCAACAATAACCTCCGCAAATCCTTTCCTAACTCTGTTCCCCCCGGTTCACGAGTCAGCACCACAGATATATTTAAACTTTCTAACCATTGAGAACACAGTTGTATCTGGGTAGTTTTACCACAACCTTCTACCCCTTCAAAGACAATGAATTTACCATTCATGTTGTTAAATTTTGTAAATACTGATTTTTTAGACATCCCTATTTATATAAACTCTACACCAAAAGCAAACCTAATGTAGGGGCAAACCCCCTGTGGTTGCCCCAAATACTGTGGTAGGCACGGGGGCGCTACATTAAATCCAAATCTTTTATTAATTAATTTTCCTTGCCTACCTATGATGTATTTTCTGCTAAAAACTTACCAATATCCCCATTATATAAATGAATTATAGAAACAATCATTTGTTTAACTTTCAAAGGATTATTATTACAGAAATTACATAAATCATATTTTTCTTGTTCAGTTCCCCAGAGTGGTTGTGATTCTATTAGAGACAAGGCTATTTCTGAGGAATTAGACAACTTTAAACAACGTACTGATGATAGCCAATATTCTAAAAAAGTGAATTCTTGATATTGTTCTCGACAGGTAAAAATCACACAACTTTGATGATGGGTTTCAGCAATTATTTTGATGAATTGCATATATTTTAGATGATCAATATCTACATGATCCAAAATAATCAGACAACGATGGGTACGCAAATAATAGATAATTCGATTGATGTCGAGTTTGTTTTCTTTGTGATGGGAGAATAAAGATAGCAAGTCAGTAATCATACTATCAAAACATGGCACTGTCGGTACTGAACGCCAAAAAACGTAATTAAATTGATTCTGAATTTGTTTTGCTAATTGGGTAGCTAAGGTTGTTTTCCCAACTCCACCTATACCGAATAATCCTAGTAAGCGACAACCATCTTGTAAAATCCATGACTGCAATTGTGTCAGTTCTTGGCTATATCCGTAAAATGCTGAAATATCAATTGCAGTTCCCCAGTCTGGGAATTGATTTAAATTTGGTTTTTTTTTGCGTATTTGTGCGTATGCGGGGGGGGGTAAATATTACTTTAGCGCTGGTAGTAATTTCTTGCCAATCTAGATTTAATCGCCGACAGAGTTCTTCAAAGGTTGCATAACTAACAGGTTTACCAGTCAGGAAGTTGCTAATTGTAGCTAAGGACAAGCCAGTATCATGAGCTAAAGCTCTTTGGTTGGGGTAGCCATTGCGTGTGAGTGCTATATTAACTTTTTTAATACAGTCATGACTTACTTTTAATGACTTTGACATTATATAAATAATTTAATAATTTACCTAGTGGCAGCAATAATCCAGTCTTTCAGGAAGATTTGGCTAAATTTCAGATGTTATTGGTGATATCTTCTCATGATCAGTGCGCCATGAAAATCTATCTTTAGATAGATGACAATGGTTGTTTTGTTTTTTTGGGGTCAAAATTAGCTCTGAACTCAGATGAACTCAGATGAAATCAGATAAAGTCAGTATTTCTCAGTACGGAAGTCAGTTAGCAGTGAAATAGTATATTTGACTAGAAGGATTTTTCCTAGCACAGTTCAGAAATACAGGGTTATCTTCATGGCAAATTTTTTGAGTATAACGGGTCTATCTATCGCCTCACTACCGCTGGAACATGGCAACAAGCTCAACTTCAGGCACAGAGTTTAGGGGGAAATCTTGTCACTATTAACTCACAAACAGAACAAGATTGGTTAGTCACTACCTTTGGTGGTACTGAGTCACTGTGGACTGGTTTGACAGATGAGGCGACAGCAGGCCAATATACGTGGGCGAGTGGTGAAACCTCTACTTATACTAATTGGTATTCAGGTGA
Source organism: Dolichospermum sp. ST_sed8 (assembly GCA_028658405.1). Classification (GTDB taxonomy): domain Bacteria; phylum Cyanobacteriota; class Cyanobacteriia; order Cyanobacteriales; family Nostocaceae; genus Dolichospermum. Next base: position 6,743 of record JAKOGY010000200.1, read on the forward strand.
ACCATCTAGTAGTGCAGACCATGCTCAAGATTATGTGTTTATTAATTATCAGCAGCCTGGTAAGTGGGACGATTCAGAGAATAAACATCAACTCAGAGGCATTGTTGAAAACAAATTTTTTGAGTATAACGGCAGCAAATATCTGTTAACAGGTCCTGGAACATGGCAACAAGCTCAAGCACAGGCACAGAGTTTAGGGGGAAATCTTGTCACCATCAACAATCAAGCTGAGCAAGATTGGTTAGTCAGTACCTTTGGTCCTAGTGAACAACTGTGGATTGGTTTGACAGATGAGGTGACAGAAGGCCAATATAAGTGGGCGAGTAGTGAAACCTCTACTTATACTAATTGGTCTCCAGGTGAACCAAATAATTTAGAGAACGAAGATTATGTGGAGATTATAAATGGTGAATGGAATGATTTACCCAGTACCTTTTCTCGAAGAGGCATCATTGAAATCAAAAATACCATCAATGGTGGAGATGGTAATGATACTCTCAATGGCGGTGCTGGTAACGACACCCTTGATGGTGGTGCGGGTACAGATACCCTAATTGGTGGTTTAGGTGATGATATCTACATTGTAGATAGCACTACTGATACCATTACCGAAAATGCCAATGAAGGTACAGATACCATTCAATCCAGTGTCTCCTACTCTATTGCTGCCAAGACCAACATTGAAAACTTGACCTTAACAGGAACAGCAGCAATTAACGGTACTGGTAACGCAGCTAATAACGTCATTACTGGCAATAGTGCTAATAATACCCTCAATGGTGGTGCTGGTAACGATACCCTAATTGGTGGTACAGGTAATGATGCCCTAATTGGTGGTACAGGTAATGATATCTACATTGTAGATAGCACCACTGACACCATTACAGAACTTGCCAGCGGTGGTACAGATACCATTCAATCTAGCGTCACTTTTAGTATTGTCACCAGAACCAATATCGAAAACCTGACCCTAACAGGAACAGCAGCAATTAACGCTACTGGTAACACAGCTAATAACGTCATCACAGGCAACACTGCTAATAATACCCTCAATGGTGGTGCTGGTAACGATACCCTCGATAGTGGCGCTGGTAACGATACCCTAATTGGTGGTATAGGTAATGATATCTATATTGTAGATAGCACCACTGACACCATTACAGAACTTGCCAGCAGTGGTAGAGATACGATTCAATCTAGTGTTACTTACACTAGATTGGCCGCTAACGTTGAAAATCTGACACTGACAGGAACAGCAGCAATTGACGGTACTGGTAACACAGCTAATAACGTCATCACAGGTAACAGTGCTATTAATACCCTCAACGGTGGCTTAGGTACAGATATCTTAATTGGTGGTTTAGGTGATGATATTTACTATGTTGATGATAGCAATGACAGCATTACTGAAAATGTCGACGCAGGTACAGATACGGTTTACACCATCATTGACTATGCCTTGTCTGAAAATATCGAAAACCTTACCCTGAAAGGAACGGACACCAACGGAACTGGTAACGAACTCAATAACATCATTACAGGTAACGAACTCAATAATATCCTTGATGGTAGCGGTGGTATTGATACGCTGATTGGTGGTTTAGGTGATGATATTTACTATGTTGATAATACCAATGACATCATTACTGAAAGTGCCAACGAAGGCATGGATACGGTTTACAGTAGCATAAACTATGCTTTGTCTGGAAATATTGAAAACCTCACCCTGATAGAAACAGAAGCAATTAACGGTACAGGGAACGCTAGTAATAACACCATCACAGGCAATGAACTCAATAACACCCTTGATGGTGGTACGAATTCTTTTCTGTCTTTAGATGGCGTAAATGACTATGTGAATCTCAACAATCCATCTCACCTTAATTTCACTGGTGAGATTACCATAGAAGCCAGAGTAAAACTAAAAGCTACACAAGTTGGAATTCGGGATATTGTTGCTCACGATTATACTGTCAATCCCAATAGTTCAGTATTTCTCAGGATTTGGGATGGTCAATATCAAATTGGCTCTTGGAATGGTTCAGATTACATGACTAGCTATGCCATACCCAATGAAGATATTGGCAATTGGGTTCATCTGGCTGGAGTGTATGATAGTCAAGCTCAAGCATGGAAACTCTACCGTAATGGTGTACTCGCTAACTCTACTCCTTCAAACGTAGGAGCATTGCCGGTTAGTCAAAACTGGGCAATTGGTGCTAGTGGAAATGGAACAGAAAGATTCCTCAATGGTGACATTGATGAAGTTCGCATCTGGAATAAAGCTCGCACTCAGCAAGAAATTCAAGCCAACCTGAACCAACGTCTGGCTGGAAATGAAGCTAACTTAGCTGGTTACTGGAATTTTGACAACGTTTCTGGTTCAACAGTTACAGACTTAGCCAAAGGCAATAATGGTACTTTGAATAATGGTGCTGCTGTGTCTATTAACATTGATACCCTAATTGGTGGAACAGGTAATGATATCTACATTGTTGACAGTACCACTGACACCATTACCGAAAATGCCAATGAAGGTACAGATACCATTCAATCTAGTGTCACCTTTAGCCTAGCAAATCTGCCAAACATCGAAAACCTGACCCTAACAGGAACAGTTGCGATTAACGGTACTGGTAATGCGGCTAATAACGTTATCACAGGTAATACTGCTAATAACATCCTTGATGGTGGTGCAGGTACAGATACCCTAATTGGTGGTACAGGTAATGATATCTACATTGTTGATAGCACCACTGATACCATTACCGAAAATGCCAGCGGTGGTACAGATACCATTCAATCTAGTGTTACTTACACGATTGCGGCTCTTGCTAACGTTGAATACCTAACTCTGACAGGAACAAGAGCAATTAACGGTACTGGTAACGCTGCTAATAACGTCATCACAGGTAACAGTGCTAATAACACCCTAACCGGAAGACTTGGAAAAGATACTTTAACTGGAGGGTTGGGAGTAGACCGTTTTGACTACCGCAGTTTAGCTGATTCTGTTTTCAGTAACTTTGATGTTATTACCGACTTCAATGCTAAATCTGGTAATGATTTATTCGTTGTTTCCACTGCACGCTCAGTATTTAATAACGTGGGAACTGTGGCAAAACTTGATACAGCCTACATTGTAGCCAAGTTAACCAACACTACTTTTAGGGCTAACTCTGCTGCTCAATTCTCCTTTGGTCGCCGCAGCTTTGTGGCTATTAATGATGCTACAGCAGGTTTTAGTTCTACTACTGATGCCATCGTTGAGGTGACAGGTTTAACGGGTACTTTG
>JAKOGY010000201.1 GCA_028658405.1 Dolichospermum sp. ST_sed8
GATGTCTGTTTTTATTCTTCCTTAGCTGTTTTTTATCAGTAATTTCCCTCTGTGACAGTTGGGGTGCGGAATGTGGGGTAGATTGATCGGTTCAATTTTATATTTTTTCCCTCAATACCTTCGCCCAATTGAAAAAAAGACCTGATTCGGAGGTTGAGGTACGTATCCCCACGGGACACGTCGTGAACGCGTAACGTCCCATAGGCAAAACCCAACAAATGCTTTGGGTTTTGCTTCGCTCAACCTACAAAAAAAATGGTGCAGGTATTGTTCCCTGAAAGTCAATTTTGGCAAGTACGTAGTCAATACTCATCGTCTTTATAGTGAGCTATTTATCGTTCACTACAAACCTGACTTTTCTGCCCATAAAGATATGTGTGGTTCGTGAAGCGCAAAGCCTTGCGCCAATACTTTCAAAAATCCTGAATTTACTCTGGATTGCCGACAGCAACACTCTAGAAGTCGGGAATCTACCCATAGTTGGGAATAGCAAAAGACCAATAATCAAAAGGCCATGCGAATTTTATTTTTACACCCCAATTTCCCTGCTCAATTTCGTCATGTAGCAGCAGCTTTAGCTAAAGACAAAAGTAACCAAGTTTTCTTTGGTACTACTCGCCAAGAAGGTCAATTGCCCGGTGTTAACAAAATCATCTATAACCCAACACGAGAAGCTCAACCGGAAACTCACCATTACGTCAAACCTTTGGAAAATGCTGTTCTTCAGGGTCAAGGTGTGTATAGGCTGGCAGAGCAACTTAAAGTCCGGGGATTTGTTCCAGATGTAGTTTATGGTCATTCGGGTTGGGGTCCGACCTTATTTATCAAGGATATTTTTCCCCAAGCCAAGTTACTGTGTTATTTTGAGTGGTTTTATCATGCTCATGGTACTGATGCTGACTTTGATCCCAGCGATCCCATAAATGCCGATGATGAAGCCCGGATTCGGATTAAAAATGCACCGATTTTACAGGATTTATATAGTTGCGATCGCGGTCTTTCTCCTACCTATTGGCAACGCCAGCAATTTCCCCTAGAGTACCAAAGTAAAATTACTGTCATTCATGATGGGATTGATACTAATTTCTTTTGCCCCAAACCAGGAGCAAAGTTAATTCTCCCCCGCATCAATCTGGATCTTTCCCACGTTGAAGAAGTTGTTACGTATGTAGCCAGGGGCTTGGAGCCTTACCGGGGATTTCCCCAGTTTATCGAGGCAGTGTCCTTACTTCAACAACAACGCCCTCATTGTCATGTGGTGATTGTTGGAGAAAACCGCGTCGCCTATGGTAAGAAACTACCCGACGGCAAAACTTACAAAGAGGTGATGCTGGAAAAATATGATCTCGACCTCAACCGAGTTCATTTTACAGGTTGGTTGCCCTACGAAGAATACCTACAAGTTCTCCAAGCTTCTTCTGCACACGTTTATCTCACCCGTCCCTTTGTTTTATCTTGGTCAATGTTGGAGGTTTTATCAGCAGGTTGTTTGTTGATAGCTTCCAAAACTGCTCCTGTGACCGAGGTAATTCAAGATGGGGTTAATGGCTTGTTAGTAGATTTCTTTTCACCCCAGGAAATATGCGATCGCATTACCGAAGCCCTCAATCATCCTGAGCAAATGGCAGCAATTCGCACCAAAGCCAGAGAAACAATTTTAGCTCGCTATGACTTGTCCCTGTTATTACCCCAACACCTGCAATGGATACAGCAGCAAGAGGATGACAATAGCAAACTAATTTCTCCGTGGGAGGGAACAAAGTTAGAGCTAGTACCCACTGAAAAAAATGAGTCCAATAGGAGACATGAACAGGCTGAGAATTCATCAGCAATGTCTCCCACAATCTTGCAAGTCCATAACCAGACGGTAACAACTCAAGAAATTATTCCCCTCTTGAGTCGCTACCAACTGTTACCAAAACTACAACAAGAACTGCTGATTGATCAAGCCATAGCTTCTATCAACTGCACCGCCAAAGAGCAAGATCAGTGTTACCAAGACTTTTGTGAACAGCATCAGTTGACATCAGAGGCAACACGCCAAACCTGGTTGCAGCAACAAGATATGACTGCAACACAATTTTTAGACCTGGCAACTCGCAACCTCAGAATTGAGAAATTCAAACAAGCCACTTGGGAAACCCAATTAGAGTCTCACTTTCGCCAACTTAAGCCAAAATTTGACCAAGTTATCTATTCTTTGATTCGCCTTCGCAGTCCAGAGGTCGCTCAAGAACTTTACTTCCGCCTTGTTGAGGGTGAACAATCTTTTGCCGAATTAGCAAAGCAATATTCCCAAGGTGCAGAGGCTCAGACTGGTGGCTTAATGGGTCCAGTAGCATTGAGTACACCACATCCCCAACTTGCCCGCATCCTCTCAGTCAGTCAACCAGGTCAGCTTTTACCTCCAAGCAAACTGGGAGATTGGTGGGTGATTGTGCGCCTAGAAAAGTTGATATCAGCCCGACTGGATGAACCGATGCGACAACGGTTGCTGAACGAACTTTTTTCTACTTGGTTACAAGAGCAACTGCAACAAACTTTTCAGCCACAACCTGTAGCAATCAAATATCCAGCTTGAATCCCTAGTTATTGAAAACCTAATAGGTACGTAATATGCCAGCTTTAAACTTCAACGAACAGCTTTTGGTAGGAAACAACTTTAGCGAACAAAACCTGAATGGTTCCACGTTTTTCAAAGCCACTCTAACTGACGTTCTCTTCGTCAATACAAAGTTAAGAGGCACTAACTTTGAAGAAGCAAAACTATACAATGTTGATGCTCGTAATGCCATCTTTGCCCCCAATAGCAACTTTGGCCCAGCTAATCTTTATAAAGCGACATTAGAAAATGTCAATCTCAGTGGAGCAAACCTGACTGGGGCTAATCTCTCATTAATTAACACCAAATTCATTAACTTCTCAAACGCCAATCTCACCAATGCCATTCTACGAGAGGCTAATCTCAGTGGTGAACAATCGGAGCGACCAAACCTGAGAAGAGCTAACTTTACTGGTGCTGATTTATATAAAGCAAAGCTGAAAGCTGCCGACTTTACAGGTGCGAATCTGACAAATGCCAAGTTAGAAGAAGCTGATTTTGAAGCTGCTCTTTTAGTCAACGTTGATGCAACCGGCGCTGATTTCCGACTAGCAAAACTCACAGATATTACTTTACAAAACTCTATATTTGACCTAGCTAATTTCAGTAATGTTGTTCTCAGTGATGCACCACCACTAGATCCAAATCAGCTGGGGAATGTCAGATTTCGCGGTGCTAATTTAACCAACTTTATTCTCGATGATGCTGTTTTGACGGGTGCTGATTTTAGTGCTTATATTGCTGCTAATGGCACTGTGACAGTCACAGACTTGACAGGGGCGAAATTAGTTGACACCGATTTCACTGGTGCAAATTTCAGTAGTGCCAAGATGATAGGTGTTGACCTATCTAAAACTATCCTCACCAATGCCAACTTTACAGGGGCAAACCTCACTGGGGTGTTGACAACTGATGCGATCGCTATTGGTGCAAATTTCACTGATGCCAATCTCAGTAACGCTAATCTGTCAAAAGGCGACTTTACTAATGCCACTTTCATCGGTGCAAATCTCACAGATGCGATCGCCGTTGATGCCATTGCTCTATATGTTGGTGATGCAGGCAACAACACCCTCAACGGCACCAGCGCCAACGATAACCTTTTTGGTAATGCTGGTAATGACACCCTGAATGGTGGTGCTGGCGATGATTATCTTGATGGCGGTGCTGGTAATGACAGGATGGTTGGTGGCGCGGGTAATGACACTTATGCAGTCAATAGCACCAGCGATACTGTCGTTGAAAATGCCAATGCAGATGCAGGTATAGATACTGTCCGTTCTAGTCTTGCTAGTTATACATTAGTCAACAACGTCGAAAACCTCACCCTAATTGGCACTGCTCAAAGTGGTACTGGGAACACACTCAACAACATCATCACAGGTAATGATGGCAACGATACCCTCAATGGTGCAGGTGGTAATGATACCCTGATTGGTGGTGCTGGTAATGACACCTACATCATAGATAGTGTTGGGGATGTTATTACAGAAAACCTCAATGAAGGCACAGATACTGTTCAATCCAGTCTGGACTATGTATTAGGCAGCAACTTAGAAAACCTGGTACTGGTCGCACCTGCTTTAAACGGTATAGGTAATGGACTGGACAACACCCTCACAGGCAACACTAGCAACAATACCCTCAACGGCGCTGACGGCAACGACACCCTAATTGGCGGTGCTGGTAATGACACCCTTGATGGTGGCGCGGGCGATGATTCTCTGATTGGTGGCACAGGTAACGATACCTACATAGTTGATAGTACAGGGGATGCGATCGCAGAAAATCTCAATGAAGGCACAGATACTGTTCAATCTAGCTTGGACTACATCTTAGGTAGCAACTTAGAAAACCTGACCCTCGTTGATACAGCCCAAAACGGTACTGGTAATACACTCGACAACATCATCACAGGTAACGCTGGCAACAATACTCTCAACGGTGCAGTTGGTAACGATACCTTGATTGGTGGTGCTGGTAATGACACCTACATCATAGATAATGCTGGAGATACAATTACAGAAAATTCTGGTGAAGGTGTAGATACTGTTCAATCTAGTCTGGACTATGTATTAGGCAGCAACTTAGAAAACCTGACCCTAGTTGGTACAGCCCTAAACGGTACTGGTAATACACTCGACAACATCATCACAGGTAACGAGTTAGACAATACTCTCAACGGTGCAGTTGGTAACGATACCCTAATTGGTGGCACAGGCAATGACACCTACATCATAGATAGTGCTGGGGATGCTATTACAGAAAATGCCAACGAAGGTGTAGATACTGTTCAATCTAGCTTGGACTATATCTTAGACGGCAACTTAGAAAACCTGACCTTAATTGGCACAGCCCAAAACGGCACTGGGAATGCACTCGACAACATCATCACAGGCAACGAAGCCAACAATCTCCTCAACGGCGCTGACGGCAACGATACCCTGATTGGTGGTATTGGTAATGACACCCTTGATGGTAGCATAGGCGATGATTCCCTAATTGGTGGTAACGGAATTGACTGGCTTTATGGTAATGAAGGCAATGACTTCCTCGATGGCGGTGCAAGCGCCGATACCCTGAATGGTGGTATAGGTGATGACGTTCTCAATGGTAGTGGTGGTAATGACTATCTTGATGGCGGTGAAGGCAATGACGCGATGAGTGGCGGTTTGGGTAACGATATATACATAGTCAATAGCATAGGAGATGCGATCGCAGAAAACGTTGATCAAGGCACAGATACCGTCCTCTCTAGCCTGCTTGACTACACCTTGGGTAACAACTTAGAAAATCTGACCTTAATTGGTACTGCCCAAAACGGCACAGGGAATGGACTTGCCAACATCATCACTGGTAATGAGGCTGACAACACCCTCAATGGACTTGGCGGTAACGATATCCTCTTTGGTAACGGTGGTGCTGATACCCTACTGGGAGGAAATGGCAGCGATACTCTCGATGGCGGTGACGCTGATGATAGCCTCAACGGTGGAGTTGGTGCTGACTTGCTCACGGCTGGAGCAGGCAATGATATCCTCACTGGCGCTGATGGTAATGATACTTTGGTCGGTGGTATTGGTAATGACACCCTGACTGGTGGTGCTGGCAGCGATACCATTCGCTATACCTTGGGTGATGGTCAAGACCGGATTAACGGATTCCAGACAGGAGGAGACGGAGATATCCTATCCTTCAGTGGTATTACAGATTTTGATGTGCGGATAGTTAACGGTAATACCCAGTTCCGAGTAGGAGATGGCATGGCTGGTAATCTAGGCTTTGGTCAAGGTGAACTCTTAATTACCCTCGTTAACACTGTCTTTACTCAAGCTGATATCAGCACCAACATTGATCCAATCAACAGTCCTATATTCCAGTTCTCTTAGTAATTTTAGGACTTTTGTCCTGGAATATTTTCATCCCTAAAGTGCTAAGTACAAACACGCTACCAGTACGGCGTGGCGCTTGAAGAAGAATTCAGGAGTCAGAATCAATCAGTCAGGGATTCAGCCCGCGACTGATTGAAGACCACCAAATCGTAGATTTGGTGGGGGTGCAAAAACGCCGATTATTCATCCGCCACTCGCACAGAATTCATTCTGTAGCTTGCTTCCCTGAAAGGGTATTCTGACTCCTGAATTCTGTTCGATAAAAAAATACCAAGCATTTTGACATCAGGTAGCATCTACAGTTTTTTGACTAATTCAATTCAGAACTTAGACATTTTTTGGAGGGATTGCATCATGGTAGCTTTAAACTTTAACGAACAGACCTTAATAGGAAATAACTTCAGAGGGAGAAATCTCAACGGTTCTACCTTTTTCAAAGCCAGACTTGAAAGTGTTAGGTTCGATCCCAATAATATAGGTATTGCCACGCAACTAAGAGGCACTAACTTTAGTGAATCTACTTGGATCAATGTCAATGCCCGTAATGCCATTTTTGCCCCTAGTGGAAACTTTGGCCCAGCTAATTTTTCTTTGGCGACATTAGAGAATGTCGATCTTAGTGGTGCAAACCTGACGGAAGCTAATCTCTCACTAATGGGGTGAAATGAGGAACGGTATAGAAAGTTACGCTAAGGCTGAAACGGTTACTACACAGGCATTCTAATCATCCTGTTCATTAGGGTCGTTTGGATCACGCAGCGAACGCATTTCCCCCTGCATAATAGCAACAGGCAAAGAGAAATGATAACGTCCCAACATATTGATGTGAGAATGTCCCAAAGGCGATAGCCGCGCTACATCTTCTTGATTTATGCTCTGTTGGGAGCCAATAGAAGTCAGTGCAGCATTCATATAATATGTATTCCATAGTACCAAAGCATTGACGACCAAGCCCAAAGCCGAAAGCTGGTCTTCTTGTCCTTCCCGGTAACGTTGGCGTAACTCTCCCTTTTGACCATGAAATATAACTCTGGCCAGCCCATGCCGTCCTTCACCCCGATTTAGCTGAGTCAAAATTCGACGACGGTAAGCTTCATCATCAATATAGTTTAATAGGTACAAAGTTTTGGCTATACGCCCCAATTCCCCAATCGCTCGACCCAGAACAGAAGGTTTATCACCTCGGTATAAAGTTCGTATAATATCTATTGCACTCACCGTTCCCAACTTCAAAGAACCTGCAACTCGCAACATATCATCCCAATAATTCTCAATAAAAGAAGTATTTACCCGTTGCCGTGCTATTCCATTAAGAACGCCATAATCTGCTTCCGAGTCCAAACGCCAAAAACGAGCTTCCCCCACATCAGCCAGTCGAGGACTAAACTGGTAGCCCAGTAGCCAGAAAAGACCAAATATCACATCACTATAACCGCTTGTGTCAGTCATAAGTTCTTTGGGACGAAGAGAAGTCTGTTGCTCCAAAAGCCCAACCAACACAACCAGAGAGTCGCGGAGCGTTCCAGGAACCACCAAACCGTGAAAACCTGTAAACTGGTCTGAAGTAAAGTTGTAGTAAGTAATACCCCGACCCCGACCAAAATATTTGCTATTGGGTCCTGAATTCAGCGTCTGCACAGGCACTACAAAACGCAACCCATCTGCCGAAGCGACTTCTCCTCCACCCCAAGTCTGCGCCAATGGAATCTGAGTTTGAGCATCGACCAACCGTGCATTAGCACTCTTCAAGGTTTCAGAACGAAGGTAGTTTTGCTGTATCCAAGCCAGTCGATTACGAGTTAGGGCTGGGATATCTGCCCGGATAACTGGCTTCAGACCTATGTTGCAACTTTGAGCTATCAGCACGGCACAGACACTAATGTGTAAATCAGTTACTCGTGAGCTATCCTGGCTACCGTGGTTAAATTCATCCATAAACCCGGTTTTGGCATGGATTTCCAGTAAAGCTTCTGGTAAATCCACACGGGGAAGTAATTCTGCTACCAGTATTTTTAGAGTTTTTAAGCTGGCAGGTTCTTCCAACTTATCCAAATTGGTGACTGTTAAAGTATCACGCCCTTTTTTGTTAGGTTCGACGCGTACCGCTGCATTGCTGGGCAGATTATGGGCAGTACGATGAAATGCCGAATCGAGTTGCTGTTTCAATTTGGACAGTTCCGCAACGGGTGTTGGTTGTAGGTTCAGTGCGCGACAAACTTGTGGTCTAGCTGATTCCCAGTCTTTCCCTTGTAGTAATTTGGCATGGGGATTGCTCCAACGGATGCTAGGAGTGATAAATAATTCTCGACGACGCAATCCCTCACACAATCGCTCTAAGGTACAGAAAGTATAAGCACGACGGTCAATATCTGCATTGGGTTGTACAATTAATTGTAACCAGCCTTTAGTAATGCCATTGAGTGGAGCAGTATCCATCTTGGGATTTGCTTTCTTCTCAATACTTTTGAGAAATTCCACAGCCTTCAGAATTGACTGACCAGCAATTGTTGCTTGAAAATCAATTGTCCGCAGCAGTGAAGGGAGAAATCTGCGAACAATTGTCCAACGCTTTAATAGTTCTGGGTAATAGTCATCTTCAGGCGGTCTGGCCAATTCTTCCACTTTTGCCACAGACGCTTGTAACTTATCTTCAGGAATGAGTTGAAAAATGACTTCACGCACACTTTTATCTTCACAATTGGGGTCAAGTATAACTGCACAGGCTGCACCCAATCGTAAAGCTGCCGTATCCAGGTCTTTTATGGTGCGTAACCGTTCTTTTTTTCCATCCCGCACTGACTTGGAGAGTAAATCCTTGATCAATAATTCCAGCACATCGAGGCTGTTATCAGCAGCTTCTGCTTCCAAGGTGTGAATAAAGGCAAGTAGAGTCGCAATTCTTCGCTCAAAAGGCATACGGGCAATCGCCTGAACTCGAATTGTTGCTGCATGGCGGGCAAGGGCTTTTAATCTGCTGGCTGGGATACCAGAAAAATTTAAAGTGTTAACACCCAGGGAACGCACTTTTAATAGACGATTTAAAGCATTAATCAAAGCGGGACTGCTGTGACGAGTTGGCGCTCGCCGTAACTGGTCTAGTTGTGTGTACCAAGTTTTCTCATCAGGTACTAGTAAGGCTTCAAGCTTTTCCCGTTGTTCCTCAGAAGGAATTTTGGATAAAATTCGCCACAGTCTCTTCGCCGTCCGCTCTCGTACACTGGCAACCAGACGCTCCAGAACTGTAACTCCAGGTAAAAGGATTTTATGTTCAACCAACCTTGCTGTCACCAAGTCAAATAAAACACTTGGACTCTCCGAACCAACCCAGGCACGTCCGTACAGCCAACGAACTAATTGCCAGTGTCCTGGTTGTTGGCTAAAATTTCGATAGCCATAGCGTTGTTGAATTTCGCCCTGATGCTCCCAATGGGTTACGGAACGCTCAAGGTAGCGTGGCAAACATTCGATATCTGAAATTCCTAATTGAGTGGCTACGTAAATGATTACACCCAGCGGAATATCAATAGGATTTTCCAAAAAAGTCCCCAAAAACCTGACGCTAACTAGCTGCAAGGCAAAACCCAGACGGTTATGATTTCCACGTCGAATTAGAACACTATCTTTATCCGTATCATCCAGATGGAAGTAGCGAGCTAATTGCATTGGTGTCGGTTCCGACTCATAGTTTCCGTAGCGTTGTCGCTGTTCGAGAGTAAGGAATCCCATCCATAAGCCCTAAGTTGTATTAATTAAAGTGTAAGTTATTTGGTACAATAAATGGAAACGGTACAGCAAGAGTTTAAGAACTATAAAATCCAGAGGGTTTAATTGGTACAAAGAGTTGCCATTTATTGTCGGGTTTCCACAACTGACCAGTCCTGTGAGCGGCAAGAACGGGATTTATTAGAGTATGCTGCCCTGGGAGACTTCGAGGTGATTGGCGTTTGGAAAGAAACAGTTTCTGGGACTAAACATGACCGTAGGGAGCGATCCAAAGTTATGGCGTTAGCTCAAAGTC
>JAKOGY010000202.1 GCA_028658405.1 Dolichospermum sp. ST_sed8
AGCTGCACGCCCAGATTTAACAGAGAGGGGCAGGGAATAATATCCCTCCTCGACTCTACCATTAATTCCCAGGTAGATCCCAAAAATCTTGAACCCAGACCATGACGCAATTAAGAGATTCTCAGCGCCGAACTAAAATTGTTGCTACCATCGGACCTGCTACCAGCAGCCCAGAAATGCTGAAAGCGATTATTGAAGCGGGTGCAACAACCCTGCGGCTCAACTTTTCCCACGGAACTCATGCTGACCATCAGCGTAGTATTCGGTTAATTCGGCAAACCGCTTTTGAACTTAATAGACCAGTCGCAATTCTGCAAGATTTACAGGGACCAAAAATTCGCTTGGGGCGGTTTGAAACTGGTTCTATAATTTTAGCAAAAGGCGATCGCTTCACCTTAACAAATCGCCCCATAGAAGGAACTCAGGAAATAAGCTGCGTTACCTACGATTATTTAGCAGATGAAGTCCCTGTTGGTTCAAATATCCTCCTCGATGATGGCAAAGTCGAAATGGTCGTGGAGGAAATTAACCACGAAAAAGGTGATTTACATTGTCGGGTAACAGTTCCTGGTAAACTTTCCAACAACAAAGGTGTTAACTTTCCGGGAGTTTACTTATCCATCAAAGCCATGACCGACAAAGATCGAGAGGATCTGATGTTTGGTCTAGATCAAGGTGTGGATTGGGTAGCCCTGTCCTTTGTCCGTAATCCCCAGGATATTATCGAAATTAAAGAGCTAATTTCCAGCACCGGTAAAAATGTACCTGTAGTTGCCAAAATTGAAAAGCACGAAGCCATTGAACAAATGGAAGCAATTCTGTCTTTGTGTGATGGCGTAATGGTGGCTAGAGGTGACTTAGGGGTGGAACTACCAGCGGAAGATGTACCAGTGTTGCAAAAACGCCTCATTGCTACAGCCAACCGTTTGGGTATTCCCATCATTACCGCTACCCAAATGCTAGATAGCATGGTCAGCAACCCCCGTCCCACCCGTGCAGAAGTATCTGATGTCGCCAACGCGATTTTAGACGGTACAGACGCGGTAATGCTTTCCAATGAAACCGCCGTTGGTAGTTTCGCTGTCGAAGCAGTAGCGACAATGGCCAGAATCGCCGAACGCATTGAACAGGAAGAAATCCTTAACACCAACTCCCGTTTATCAAGAGATAACAGGCGTTCAATTCCCAATGCGATTAGCCAAGCCGTCAGTCAAATTGCTGAAAGTTTGGGCGCAGCAGCAATTATGACTTTGACACAAACCGGGGCTACAGCCCGCAACGTTTCTAAGTTCCGTCCTAAAACGCCAATTTTGGCCATCACACCTCATGTCAATGTGGCGCGACAGTTACAGATGGTATGGGGTGTCAAACCGCTGTTAGTGCTGGAATTACCTTCTACTGGTCAAACATTCCAAGCAGCTATCAATGTGGCCCAGGAAAAAAACCTTTTAACTGAAGGTGATTTAGTTGTCATGACTGCGGGGACACTTCAGGGTGTTTCTGGGTCAACAGACTTGATTAAGGTGGAAATAGTTACTGCTATCCTCGGTCAGGGAATTGGTCTAGGTCAAGGTTCAGTAAGTGGCCGCGCTAGAGTAGTTCATAATGCTATGGATGCCAGTAATTTTACCCCTGGAGATATTTTGGTGGCATCCCGCACTGGTGTTGATTTTGTGGAAGCAATTCGCAAAGCCGGGGGGATTATTACTGAAGAGGAAAGTCTCACAAGTCATGCCGCAGTTATTGGTTTACGTCTTGGTGTACCGGTGATTGTGGGTGTGAAGGAAGCAACACAGGTAATTAAAGATGGTGCAATTTTAACTTTGGATATGCAGCGAGGTTTAATTTACTCCGGTGCGGTGGGAACTTGAATTTGGTAATAGGTAATTGGTAATAGATGATTGGTAATTGGTAATAGGTAATTGGTAATTGGTAATTGGTAATTGGTAATTGGTAATAGGTGATTACTACCCATTACCCATTACCCATTACCCATTCCCCATTCCCCATTCCCCATTACCCATTACCCATTACCCATTACCCATTACCCATTACCCATTACCCATTCAAGTTAATTCAATTTGAGAATCATCACCAATTAAAAAGCGTAATGCTTTAGGGCGACGGGGGGCAATACTTAATTGGGCGCGTTGTCCAATTAAGCTATCAATAATCCGTTGCTGGATTCCAGTGATTTTAGCACCTTCTAAAACCACACTGTGTTCTAAATCTGTTTCTATGAGTGTTGAATTATCGGCGATACTACTATAAGGACCGATAAAACAATTTTCTAAATAACAATTATCACCAATTACCACAGGTCCACGAATTATACAATTGATAATTTTAGATGTAGTACCAATTTGTACTCTTCCCGTAATCTGGGTTTTGGGATCAATATCACTTAAAATTGATGTTTTTAAATAGGTATCTAGAATTAACCGATTAGCTTCTAATAAATCATCTTTCTTACCTGTATCTAACCACCAACCGTCAAGATTACAAGCTAAAACTTCCTTTTCTTGAGCTATTAAACATTGAATAGCATCAGTAATTTCTAATTCTCCTCTAGCTGAAGGTTTAATCAGAGAAATTGCATCATGAATAACTGGTGAAAAAAAGTAAACCCCTACCAATGCTAAATTTGAAGGGGGAATTTTGGGTTTTTCAATTAACTGTAATACTCTGCCTTTTTCATCTACCTTTGCCACACCAAAAGCACTGGGATTTGTGACTTCATGCAGCAGAATTAAAGCATCTGGTTCTTGTTGGGTAAATTTATCTAAAAATGAAATTAAATCCCCTTTTTGAATGAGGTTATCTCCCAAATACATCACAAATGGGGAATCTTTTAAAAAAGGACGGGCAACTTGAACAGCTTGGGCTAATCCTGCTGGTTTTTCTTGTAAAATATAGGTGATATTAACACCAAACTTTTCGCCATTTCCAGTTTTATTCTTGACTTCTTCCCCTGTTTCTGGGCTGATAATAATACCAATATCAGTAATCCCCGCAGCAGCCATTTCTTCAATGCCGTACCATAAAATAGGTTTATTGGCAACTGGGACAAGTTGTTTTGCGCCAGTATGTGTTAATGGGCGTAATCTTGTCCCTTGTCCACCGGATAAAATCAGTGCCTTCATAGAGCTTTTTCCTGTAATTCTTTTAACATTAATATTAGTCTTTGTCGCCAATGGGGAGGATGAGTTCCCAAGAGTTTAGATATTTTCTCACAAGCGAGGACAGAATAAGCAGGACGTTTTGCTGGTGTCGGATATTCGGGGGTGGTAATAGGGATAATTTGGTTAATTTTTAGGAGAAAACCGAGTTTTTCTGCTTCTTCAAAGATAGCCATAGCAAAGTCATACCAACTTGCCACACCACTATTTGTATAGTGATAAGTACCTGCGAGTTCTAGAGTTAATTGGGGGATAATTTGGGTAATTGTTAAAGCTATATCTTTTGCCCAAGTTGGACTACCAATTTGATCTGCAACTACTCTCACTTCTGGTCTTTCTTTACCAAGTCGTAACATGGTTTTAACAAAGTTACTTTTTCCATAAGTTCCATAAACCCAAGCTGTACGGAGAATCATATACTGAGAACAAGCTTTTTGAATTGCTATTTCTCCCGCTAATTTTGTCTGCCCGTATACACTCACTGGATTGGTAATATCATTTTCTTGATAGGGATAGTTACTATTGCCATTAAATACGTAATCGGTAGAAAGATGAATTAAGAAACTTCCTAGTTTTTGACTTTCTTCAGCGACAATTTGGGGAGCCATAGCATTGATGGCTGTAGCCAGTTCTGGTTGGCTTTCGGCTTTGTCTACTGCGGTGTAAGCAGCAGCGTTAATGATGATTTCTGGTTGGTTTTCTCTGATAATTTGGCGTAAATTATCAGATTGGGTTAGGTCTATTTGTGGACGGGTAACGGCAATAACTTTGTAGTTGGAGGAAAGGGTATTTTGTAGTTCTGTACCAACTTGTCCGTTACTACCTATTAGTAATATTGATTTACTCATAAACTTCGGCGTTTTTAAATGTTTGAGCGTTACTGTCTTTTGCTGATAAAATTGGAGGTGTTTTCAGAGGCCAATCTATAGCTAAATCTGGGTCATTCCAAATTATTGCGCGATCGCCTTTTGGTGCATAATAATCTGTAGCTTTATATAGAACTTCGGCAATTTCTGAAAGTACGAGAAAGCCATGGGCAAAACCTGGTGGTATCCACAATTGGCGTTTGTTTTCGGCACTAAGTTCATAACCTACCCATTGTCCAAATGTAGGGGAGTTTTTTCTCACATCTACCGCAACATCAAAGATTGTCCCAACAATGGTGCGGACTAGTTTACCTTGAGGTTGGATGATTTGATAATGTAATCCTCGCAGTACATTGTCTTCAGATTTTGAGTGATTATCTTGGACGAAGTTGGCTGTGATTCCTAGTTTTTCTGTAAATATTTTTTGATTGTAGGATTCCAAAAAAAAACCCCGTGAATCCTGGAATACTTGAGGTTCTATGAGGAAGACATCAGGAATAGATGTAGGGATAATGTTCATTGAATGATTGAAGATTTTAAATAACACTTGTAACAATATCATTATTGAGACGTTTAGATCCCCGACTTCTTGAAGAAGTCGGGGATCTTTGTCTTTTCTTTGTCTTCATTTTATTTATATAAAAATGCAATTACTTTAATGCGAGGATTGAAACTAGCTCCAGTTCGATTGCTAAAAATCCACAAAAGAGAGCGCCCACAATCTCGCATGACTCGCAGCAGAGATTCTGACTGTTCTCCCAATGAAGCCACAGCAAGCGGTGTAACTACAATTCCTTGACTACCAAGGATAATAGACGCGATCGCTCTTGATCGTCGCATATGATAATCTGATGTAATCAAATAAATATGGTGTAATTTGCGTTCAGTAAACTTGTCTACCATAGAGGTAAAATTAGTTACTGTATCTGTAGCTCTGCCGTCCAACCGTAATTGCCGATTAGGAACACCAAACCGTTGAAAAATCAGACGATTATAATTTTGGTTAGATTCATAATCAGAAACCCAAATATCTAAATTTTTGTGCAATTGCCAAAACTGGGCGGCAAATTCCATGCGGTTACTGTTACCCCCCAATACAAAAATTGCCTGGGGTACAGCAACTTGGTTAAAAGCAATAGCTATCTTAATAGGAATTATACCCGCAAACCCAAACATGAAAGCCAAAACCAACCCAGCTATTTTCAACTTCCATTTCATTCTAAATTCTAAATTCTAAATTCTAAATTCATAAGAAAGCGGTACTAGCTTCTAAAGCTGTTCCTACCAAACATACCCCATCTAAATTGGCACCATTTAACTTCACTGCATCTAATTCAGCACAGAGTAAATTCGCTCCTGTTAAATTCGCTCCTGCTAAGTTTGCTGCTCGTAGATCAGCTTCTTCAAGATTCGCTTCAATTAATAAAGCACCTTGTAAATCAGCACCACTTAAATCAGCACCTTTGAGATTAGCCCCCGTTAAATTTGCACCGCGTAAATCCGCACCGCGTAAATCAACACCTTGCAAATTTACATTCCTTAAATTAGCGCCACTTAAAAAAGCACCTGCTAAAGACGCATCATTAAGGATTGCCCCCATCAAGTTACTACCCCGCAAATTACTACCCCGTAAGTCCGCACTTGTCAAGTTAGCTTGCATCAAATTTGTACCCATAAGGTTAGCCCGCAAGTCAGCTTCTTGTAGGTTAGCTCCCATGAAATTAGCACCTTCAAAATGGCCACCTTCCAGTTGAGAACCAGTGAAGTTAGTTCCCACCAAGGTAGCCCCTGTTAAATTTATCTTCCTTAAATCTAGGTGAGATAGATCCTCATCTTCTAAATTTGCACCGGGAAGTTGTTTGTTAGGTCCAATCATCTGTAATTTTTCATTCATTTGCTGTAAATTGAAATTTGTTCACTATTTTTGCTGTGACTATCCCAACGAGAATCAAGTAACCATAGTCCACTGCTGACTTTAGGTGTCATTATGGGTAAATCAAGTCCCTGCTGTAAACCCATAACTAATAAAGTTAATGTATCTACAAGTTTAGGATCAAAGCGGGTAGATTGTTGTTTTCGGCACTGGTCTAAAGCCTGAGAAAATATCTCTGTTCCGCCTTTATTTGAGTATTTATACTGATTCACTTGGATCTGAAATTCTGATATCAAAGACAAAATTCGTGATTCCAAGGGAATATCATCAGCAGCTAAACCGGCGGGTTCACCTGTACCATTCCACCATTCGCTTTGGTGGGTAATAATTTGAGCTATAGCCCGTAATCGGGGCATTATTCGTAATGCTTGCGCTCCTGGTACTAGGGGACAAGCTAAGGGACAACTAGGAGCTTCTTCTTGATAAGTGTTTCTGATGTGACTGGGAGTAATCAGACTTTCAGCGTTTTGCAGTGGGTCTAGGCGATGTAACAAAGCCGCAAGGCGTAGTCTTTTAATTTGCCATGCAGGTAAATCCAATAATTGCCCCATTGTTTCCGCGACAGATGCCACTTCTGAGGCGACCATAGGATTACTGGTATCTGCTAGATCAATCAATTGCGCCATCCGCAAAAATGCTTGAATTTCGTTAGATACCAAGTTACGATCTAGAAATTGTTGGTGGGATGCTGTGAGAATAGGTAAGTTACCTTGTCCTATTTTCAGGTAGTCAACAACACGAGTGACGACGGTAGCCACTTCTGCCGCTGGACATATAGCTGGGTGAATTGCCTGTTTATATTGACTAAGTTTAAGTGCTAGTTCAGGATGATAGTCTTTGATATGAGCGATCGCTAACTCTGCGGTTTCTTCGACTAATTCCGGTTCAAATGTCCATAAACCGTAGAATTTACGCTCTAAATCGCAAGTTGGCAAACCCCCAACCCCATAATCAGCTTCAGATAATTCTTGACAAATTACCATTGCCGTGTAGTCAGGAGCCAAAATAATCAAGTGCCACTCCTGCGCCACCGGATCATCTGTAGCCAATCCCACTAAATCAATATTAGGTAATTTTCCCGTAGGATGTTCAGCAAAGCCAGAATCAGCCGTCGCCATAATCACAATTTCGCGGCTGTGTTGCGCCATATCGGCATATCTTTGCGCCTCTTCCAGATACCATTTACCCTGTTGAAAAGCCGTAATTACCAAGGGTCCATTATCCTTAGTTAAAACATGGTCTTCCAAGGCATGACAGAGGGAAACTAAGGTATTTTTATAGTACACGCCAAAATGAATTGGTCTAGCACTATGGCGGTGAGAGGCTTCTAGTTGTTGGAGAATTGAACCTTGTAACATGGAATTAAGGATTGGGGATTTCAGGATTTCAGGAGTAGGGGTTTAGCAATGCTAATTGGTGTCAACTTAGTAGGGGCGTATTGCAATACGCCCCTACCTATCTGTTAGCAATACGCCCCTACCTATTTGTTAGCAATACGCCCCTACCTATTTGTTAGCTTCCACACCCGCCCTGAACTGATAGCGTAGCGTGGCGTAAGCCATAGTTCAGGGCTAATAACTAAACTTTACTAAAGATTTTTTGGGATATCTTAGTTATCTTTAGATGACTTGAGCTATTAGGCTGGGAATTCATTCCCCGGCGGGCTATGGATTTTACGTTAAGTTGACACCAATGAACAATGCTAAACCCTGACAATGAAAATGTATATGTCTTCTAAGATACGCCTGCTAACTGTTTCTCTGGTTTATCTATTGGTGCTGAAAGGGCTGTTTCTAAATCAGCACAACCCAATTTAGCTTCTAAAATATTCATCACTTCTCGTCCGAAGTCATTGGGATTTTGTCGCCAAGCTTGTAAGCAAACCTCACCAAAG
This sequence comes from Dolichospermum sp. ST_sed8, assembly GCA_028658405.1. Lineage (GTDB taxonomy): Bacteria > Cyanobacteriota > Cyanobacteriia > Cyanobacteriales > Nostocaceae > Dolichospermum. The sequence continues at coordinate 7,873 of JAKOGY010000202.1, forward strand.
AAAGAACCCAGCGGTTCAGGATTCCAGAGGAGTTTTTTCGCTGTCCAAGGCATTAAACTCATGGGATCATAACCTGGTTTGAGAATACCCTCTTTAAAAGCATATTCTTCTAAGTGGGTATGGGGTTGGAGTCCAATAAAGAAAATAGCAGGTTCAACTTTATCAGCTCCAAAAATCCGTTCTAGTTCGCGGTGATAAGCGATAGTTTGGCGAATAGTTTCGTGACGTTCATCAATCACATTAAAAGAGTAATTGACAGAAACTAAATCATTGAAACCAGCCGCCTTTAAATCACGACAATTTTGCAAGACAGTTCGCAGGTTATAACCCATTCGCATTTTGCGAACAAGTTCTTGAGAACCGCTAGTGATGCCGATTTCAAAATAATTCATCCCCGTTTTTGCCATCAACTCACATAACTCTGGTGTCAGGTTATCTGCTCTGATGTATGCTGCCCAGTTTATATCGGTCATGCCAGAATTGACAATCTTTTGTAACAGTTCTACAGCATCATCAATGAATTTGCGGGCAGGGATAAATTGAGCATCAGTAAACCAAAAGTTACGAACACCACGATTATATAATTGCCGGATTTCAGCCACGACTTCATCAGCCGGATTAATGCGAACTTGTTTACCCTCAACTACAGTATAGACGCAATAACAGCAATTATGGGGACAACCACGTTTGGTTTGCACACCGACATAAAAATCTTGATCTTGCAGGTAATAATTAAATTCCGGCCAGATGGTTTCTATGTAGTCATAGTTACAAGCGGTTTTTTCTAATGGTGTGGGTTGTTCATGGATAAGACGTTCTCGTGGTTGATTTTCTCCCACCACATAGCAACGTTCGTCCCGGAAATCTTCACCACTTAGTAATTTGGTTAGTAGGATTTCTCCTTCACCTACAGAAATAATAGTTCCTGGCGGTGAGCTTTTACCCAACTGTTCATAAAACACACTAACTGCACCACCACCCAAAACTACACGGGCTTGGGAGTGATATTTTTGAGCGCGTTTTAATCCGCGTTTAACTAAACCTAAGTTACGCCACAATTCTACATAATAAGCAATAAAGATTCTTAACCCGCCCAATGCCCCACGTAATTTGATGAATGGGTTTTTGGCATAATAAAATTCAAAAGCGTTTTGCAGGGGATTTCCGCCACGACCGCCTACTGGTGCATATATTTGAATATCTCGCCAAGAAAATACTATTAGTGTGGGTTTGAATTCATCAATACAGGTATCTAGGGCAGTGGCATAATCTAGCGGTGGGACTGTGCCTAAGTCAAAAATCCGCTGTTCGATGTTGGGGAATTGCTTATGGACATGATCACTAAGATAAACAACCCCAATGGGAAAGATAGGGTTACAGGGAAGGCGAACGTAAAGTATTCGGTTTTCCATCATGGTTGTTTCAACTACTATCTTACTAATTGTGAGGGATTTTGTGGGCTTAATATTAATCTACCAATATTTACCAAAAATTTGGGTTTAAAGCCCCGTCCTTCTAGGACGGCTTTTTGATATAATGGTGAGAACATGCCCGCAACTGTTGTTTGAATCCAGAATCCTCACCCTTCTAGGATGGGGAGTATGTCAATTTTATTTGGCTGATTAGACATCTGGTGAAAAAGTAGAGCCGTTCCGTGTCTGAATCAGGATTTTCAGGATTTGAGGATTTTCAGGATGGTTTTCTTAGGGGGTTTTAGATATTGAAAATCTCTTTTTTTGATATATTTCTGTTCTCTGACACATTCTATCAACTGTCTGAATCAGGATTTTCAGGATTTGAGGATTTTCAGGATGGTTTTCTTAGGGGGTTTTAGATATTGAAAATCTGTTTGTTTGATATATTTCTGTTTTCTGACACATTCTATAGCTAAACTCCTAAGAAAAATATGCTTGAAACATATTTTACATTTATTGTCAGTTCAGAAACTCCTCAAATCCTGATGTCAACAAAAAACCATCCTGTAAATCCTTAAATCCTGTAAATCCTGATTCAGACAATGTCAGTTCAGAAACTCCTCAAATCCTGATGTCAACAAAAAACCATCCTGAAAATCCTGATTCAGACAATGTCAGTTCATAAACTCCTCAAATCCTGATGTTAAC
>JAKOGY010000203.1 GCA_028658405.1 Dolichospermum sp. ST_sed8
AAAATCTGTCTAGCTTTGCCTCGATTTTTTGACCCTTTAACTTTCCTAGAAACTCGTTTTTGAGAACGCTTTAAAACTTTCTCACCTTTTTTTAAAAATCTAGGATTTGGTAGGGTGTTACCATCAGAATCGGTATAGAAATCTTTTAATCCTACATCTAATCCTATAGTATTCCCAGAAGATTGAATATTTTCACTTCTATCTATGTTAATACAGAATTGGACATAAACACCATCAGCACGTTTCACTAATCGGACTCGTTTTATTTGATTAATTTGATAAAAATGCAAATCACGAGTCCCTTTGAGTTTTAACTTGCCAATGCCTTTTTTGTCTGTAAAGGTAATTGATTTTCTGTCTTGGGCAAGTTGCCATCCTGATGTTTTGTATTCAACAGAGCGACAATCTTTTTGAAATTGTGGAAATCCCTTTAAACCTGGAATCTTTTTCTTACAGTTATCATAAAAGTGGGAGATAGAAGACCAAGCTCGTTCCGCACTAGCTTGTCTAGCCATTGAATTAAGTTCATCTGCAAAGGGAAAAGATTTAGCCAATATTGCACAGTATTTTTGCAAGTCGTTTTTACCCGTATTCTGATTATCCATCCACAGCCGAATACAGCTATTACGAACGAATTGGGCAGTACGAATGGCATCATTTATTGCTGTAAATTGCTTGGGCTTTCCATAAGTTTTGAACTCAAAAACTAGCATAACTACCTCCTTGAGCTATACTAGCATTGATATTGTAAATATAGCGATTGTAAAAACCAAAGCGAATAAATTCGCACGTATCGCTTATATCTCAGCACGCTTTGTGACTGAGCTTTACGCTTACCGAGTAATCCTGTCACATAATAGTTAAACAGGCTGATGAAATGCTAGGAAACACCCTTGTAGGCAGATACCAAATCACCAACTATCTGGGAGGTGGCGGATTTGGTGAAACTTATGTTGCCAATGATACTCAATTACCAGGATCACCTCAGTGTGTAGTCAAGAAACTCAAACCCCAGTCTACTGATATTTTGCACCTGGAAATAGCTAGAAGGTTATTTGACACAGAAGCCCAAGTTTTATACAAATTAGGAACTCATGATCGCATTCCTCAACTTTTAGCTTACTTTGAAGAAAATGCCGAATTTTATCTGGTTCAAGAACTGATTATTGGTAATGATCTCAGTCAAGAATTAAAGTCAGGTGTAGTTTTTACTCAAGATCAGGTTATTTCTCTCTTACAAGAAATTTTAGAAATTTTAGACTTTGTACATCAACAAAAGGTAATTCATCGTGATGTTAATCCTCGGAATATTCTCAGAAGAGAACAAGATAACAAGTTAATTTTAATTGATTTTGGTGCAGTTAAACAAATTACGACTAAATTAGTAAATTCTCCAGATATTACTCAAGCTACTGTTGCTATTGGCACACCTGGTTATACTCCTGGAGAACAAGCACAAGGAACACCAAAATTTAGTAGTGATGTCTATGCTTTAGGAATTATTGCTATTCAAGCTTTAACCGGATTATCACCTGATCAATTAGAAAAAGATGCTGAAACTAATGAAATTATTTGGCAAAATTCGGCGACTGTATCTCCAGAATTTAGCCAATTTTTAAATCGGATGGTGTGTTATGATTTCCGTCAACGTTATGCTTCAGCGACAATTGCATTACAAGCTTTACAAGAATTAAATAAAAATACATCTGGAACTATAATTGTTACTCCTGCTATTTTACCAAATCAAGTTAAAAAGCCCAAAATTACTAAATCAATATTCTGGAAATTGCTATTAGGAATATTTGTGTTAGGCATTGGGACTGGAGGCACAATATTCATGATTAACCGGATGAATAATACTAACGCCATAGAATTATATAATCAGGGAAATACTTTAATTCAATTACAACGCTATGAAGAAGCTTTAGGTGTTTATGAAAAAGCTGGAGAACTGAAACCTAATTATCCTCAAGCTTGGTATGGTCAAGGTAAGGCATTATTTCAATTGAAAAAATATCCAGAAGCTTTATTGGCTTATGATAAAGCTATTCAAATTCAACCTAATTATTTAGAAGCTTGGACTAATCGAGGTTTTGTTTTAGTCAGTCTCAAGCGTTATCCAGAAGCACTTGCTACTTTTGACAAAGCTTTACAATTTAAAAATGATGACCCACAAATTTGGCAAGCCAAAGGTGATATTTTTATAAAAACTAATCAATATAATGATGCAGTTAAAGGTTATGAACAAGGGATTAATTTACAACCTGATAATCCTGAATTATGGTACAAAAAAGGATTAGCATTACAAAATCTTAAACAGTATGAAGAAGCAATTACAGCTTACAAAAAAACTGTAGAATTAAAACCAGATTCTGAATTAGCTTGGTATAATTTGGGAAATTGTGCGGTTAATTTAAATCGCTATGAATTTGCTTTACAAGCTTATGATCAAGCTGTACAGTATAATCAAAATAATTCCGCAGCTTGGTTATCCAGAAGTAATATCTTGATGACATTACGCAGATATCCAGAGGCCATTGATTCTTTTAGTCAAGTGATTAAATCTAATCCTCAACAGTATCAAGCTTGGTATAATCGGGGTTGGGCATTACATCAAGTTAAACGTTATCCAGAGGCGATAGAATCTTATAAGAAAGCTATTGATTTAAAGGGAAATGATTATTTAGTATGGTATAATCTAGGAAATACACAATATAATTTACAAAGATATCAAGAAGCGATCGCCTCCTATAATAAAGCTATCCGCTATAAACCCAATCATTATGAAAGTTGGTACAGTAAGGGTAATACCTGGTTAAATTTGCAACAATATCCACAAGCGATCGCTTCCTACGATAAAGCTATAGAATACAAACCAGACTACCAACAAGCCATCGAAGCGCGGAAAAAAGCCCAAAATATACCCGGAATTTTCCCCCAATTCTGGCGACAAAAACCGGAGACTTTACCAAAATCCAGGTAAAATCTAAAATACAAATCCAATCACCATTTATCAACAGCAAAATCTCAAGTGATTTCAGCTTGAGCCAAAATTATGGACGTATTAGAACTAAAACGCGAAATCGAAACATTGTCTAGCCGCCTGGGTAAAACCCAGGACTATCTTTGACGTACCTGCACTCAAAGCCAAAATTCACGACTTAGAGCAAATTTCCGCCCAAACAGAATTTTGGGAAGACCAAACCCAGGCACAAAACACTCTGCAAGAACTCAATGATCTAAAATCCCATTTAGATCAGTATTACAAGTGGCACAATAACTTAGATGATACCAGAGCAGTGGTTGAGCTATTGGAATTAGAAACCGATACAGCCCTATTGCAAGAAGCGGAATCTACCATTACCAAACTCAATCATGACCTTGACCAATGGGAATTACAACAACTGCTTTCGGGAACTTACGATGATCAAGGCGCAGTTTTGACAATTAACGCGGGTGCTGGTGGTACAGACGCGCAAGACTGGGCATTTATGCTCATGCGAATGTATACCCGTTGGGGAGAAGATCATGGTTACAAAGTCACTTTAGCTGAAGAATCAGAAGGTGAAGAAGCCGGTATCAAATCTGCCACTCTCGAAATTACGGGACGTTACGCTTATGGTTACTTGCGTTCGGAAATGGGTACTCACCGTCTAGTTAGAATTTCTCCCTTCAATGCTAACGGAAAACGGCAAACCAGCTTTGCTGGAGTCGAAGTCATGCCACAAATAGATAACACTGTCAAGTTAGACATTCCAGACAAGGATTTAGAAATTACCACTACCCGTTCTGGGGGTAAAGGTGGGCAAAATGTCAACAAGGTAGAAACCGCAGTCCGTATTGTGCATTTACCTACTGGTTTAGCAGTCCGTTGTACAGAAGAACGTTCCCAACTGCAAAACAAGGAAAAAGCTTTGGCACGTCTAAAAGCTAAGTTGTTAATCATTGCTAAAGAACAACGCGCCCAAGAAATTGCTGAAATTCGCGGTGATATGGTGGAGGCTTCTTGGGGTAATCAAATCCGTAACTATGTATTTCACCCTTACCAAATGGTGAAAGATTTACGGACAAATATCGAAACCACAGCCATTATTGATGTGATGAATGGTGAACTTGATATGTTCATTCAAGCCTATTTACGGCAAGAAAACCAGATAGTTGATGGGTAATGGGGATTGGAGATTGGGTAAAAAAAAATCATCAAATTCCCATATTTTTCCACATCAGGAATGAAAATTTTCATTTAAAGAACTCCACAAACAAGATAATCCAATCTTGTGGGATGGGCATCTTGCCCGTCCTAATATTATTAGCAGGCTTTTCGTCCTGCACCACAAGAAATTTGGGGATGAGAATTATTAGATTTTACCAAAGTTGATAATTTACAAGTTTGGTTCAATCAAAATCAAGAATAAAACTTCTAATTATTTTCAGCATCAAGATTTTGAAGATGACCCAGTAAACAGGATTGATAATTTATATTCAGTTTAAATTGGTCTGTCACATACTCCTTGAATACAGGTTGCAAAGTATATCTACCTGCTTTTTTCTCAATTAAAGAATGTGAATCTAGCTTTTCTATTGCTTGCCAAAAATGGGACTTAGAAACATGAGGTAATATCTTTGCTAAATCAGTTATTGTTGTTAATTGCGGGTTTGTTGCCAGACTATACATAATTTGCTGTTCTAGTTCTGAGAGACAATTTAATTGCTGTTCTAGTAACTTATAAATATGATAACTGACTAATAGGGTATTTTGTGCTAGGAATTTTTTAATATTACCATCAAATAAGTTAATAATGGTATTAATAACTATTTTGATTTTCAAGGGATTATTACTATATAAATTGCATAGTTCGTATTTTTGTTGGTCTGTTCCCAATAGTTGTTTTGATTGTAGTAAAGAAAAAGCTACTTCTGATAAACCAACTAATCTCAAGGAACGTACTGATGATGACCAGTTCTCCAGTAAAGTAAATTCAACAGGTTTATTTCGACTGGTAAAAATTAGACAACTTTGATGACTGGTTTCGGCAATGATTTTGATAAAATAACTATATTCGATATTAAAAGCATCTAAAGCTGTTTCGAGATTATCCAATATAATTAGACAACGACAGGTACGCAAATAATGGATAACTCGATTAATTTTGGGTTTGCTTTCCTTGTGATTGGAAATAAAAGATAGCATATCGATCAGCAGATCATCAAATGATGAAACTGTAAGCACTGAACACCAAAAAACGTAATCAAACTGATTCTGAATCTGTTTTGCTAGTTGGGTAACAAAGGTAGTTTTGCCAATTCCTCCTGTACCAAATAATCCTAGCAAGCGACAGCTATCTTGTATAATCCATGACTCTAGTTGGGTTAGTTCTTGACTACGTTCGTAAAATAAGGAAATATCAACCGCTGTTCCCCAGTCTTGGAATTGTTGTTTTTTTTTGCATCCTTATATGTATGCAGGGGAGTAGATTTTACTTCCTCATTGGTGGTGGTAATTTCTTGCCAATTTAGATTTAATTTGCGACATAGTTCTTCAAAGTTTGCATAATCAATAGGTTTACCAGTGAGAAATTTGCTAACTGTAGTTAAGGATAACCCTGTATCATAAGACAAAGCCTTTTGATTTGGGTAGCCGTTTTGTATAACTGCCAGCTTAACTTTGTCAATATAGTCATGGTGAACTCTCAGTGACCTTGGCATTGATTATAGTTAAGTATTTAGTTAGTTTGTAGAAGGTTTATTAAAGTAAATATTGAATATGACTGGGATGTTTAGGAAATTTGTGTGAATTTTAGGAGTCAAGCACTACACACATTGTCGTTAATGTGGATGATGAGATTGGGCTTTTTCAGGTGTTTCTACACAATCCTGATTTGTTTTTTAGCATACTAAAAATCCAATTAAGTATACAATAAACTCTTTGAGACTATTTTGTCATCTATCTTTAGACAGATATATTTGACTTCCCATCTTCAGCGCCCGGAAGTCACAGAATTACTGAATTATTCCTCTGATTGAGTAAAGTCACTCAAAAGTCATAATTAAGTCAACATTTCTCACTACAGAAGTCACTAAGCAGTTGAATAGAATATTTAACAAGAAAGATTTTTACTAGCACGGTTCAGAAATATCACGTCAATCAATTTTGGATTTACGATTTTGGATTTTGGATTTACTCCACCCTAAAATGTGGAGCTTGAGGATTTTAGATTGGCGTTAGCGAAGCGTACGCAGCGCAGCGAGTATTTTGGATGAATTCCGCCCTGAAGGGGCGGGACTTGTACCGAAAATTCCCAATCTAAAATCTAAAATCTAAAATTTTTCGATCAGCAATATCTCTAATTCATTGGTAAAAATTATACCTGCTTTAAGAATATAATTTTGTTTGGCTTGTGATTATCAATCAGAAAACCATAATTTTAAACTAAGGAGTCGGTTATGAAAAGCTTCAACATTTTACTAAACAATTTTCTTGATTTGGATAGTATCCTCAAACAAGCGTTAGAGAATACATCTCAATATCTCAGTCGGTTCCGATTTGATGCAGCGTACACCAGTAAGTTAGAAACTGCTTTTGGTAATGATTTTAATCGGTCAGTAGCTAATCAATTATTTAACAAATTAGCTCAAGGGGATTTTAGCGATATTCCTACCATTGAAATTGTGAGTCGTAATAATATTAATGGTGCAAATGGGGCTTTTGCGATCGCTACAGGTAAGATTTATCTATCTCAAGAGTTTATTACCGCAAATGCTCATAATCTCAATGCTATTGTGTCTGTATTGTTGGAAGAGTACGGGCATTATATTGATTCACAGATTAATACAACAGATGCAGCGGGGGATGAGGGTGATATTTTTGCGAGATTGGTGCAAGGGAAGAGTATAACTCAGCAAGAGTTAGCGGTTTTACGGGCTGAGGATGATAGTGCAACTGTGATGTTGGATGGTTATAAATTTCAAATTGAAATGAATAATCCGTCTGGGACTAATGTTGGTCTGGATGATGGTATTTTCGGGACTGGGAAGTGGACAAATTGGGAAATATCTGGAACTATAAACGGCACTAGTAACAACGATGAGATTGCAGGTTTTGGGGGTAATGATACCATCTATGGTGATGGAGGTGATGATGCTCTCCAGGGAAACTACGGTGATGATGTTATTTATGGTGGTTCTGGCACGGACAGTATTGATGGCGGTCCTGATTGGGATCGGGTTGACTACAAACAACTCGATCAAGCTATAAATGTCTCTAGCAATGATGGGACAGTTATTAATGTAGAAAATAAATTGGGGTTAGATGAATTGTGGGATGTTGAACACATAATAGGATCAGATTTAAACGACACGATTTATGGTCATAGATATGGTTCTTGGATGATCACGACTGGAGGAGAGGTATATGTATATACTAATACAGGCTTAAAATACTTACAGGGAGAACAGGGAAATGACCAATTATTTGCAGGGAAAGATCAAGCAAATTGGCTTTATGGGGGTGATGGTAATGATATTTTATATGCCGATGTAAACAAAGATGGTTATGCACAAGAGCTAACTGGTGGCTCTGGGAAGGATATATTTATTGTAGGAGGGAATATTGGTGATGATAAGAACAGTACAGAAATCTTGAAGAGTGTAGTAGATTTTGGAATTGGTCTGTTCAGTGCGCCAAATCCCTATACTGCAATAATCGGAGCAGCAGCGAGTTTGCTCAAAAACGTCTTTTGGAAAGTTGAAACATCGGGAGTAACATCCGATGTGGTAAATATAACAGATTTTAAATTAGGTGAAGATGTAATTTTTCTTCCAAATTTAGATACAAGTAATAATGAATATTATGAATTTATTGTGACTGGTAGTAATGTTATGGTTCGGGCAACTGTTAATAATATAGAATCACCAGTCAATATAATCAAAATCAGCAATTTAGATGATCCTGATTCATTAGCAAATCTTCTAAAAAAGACGTGGGAGGCTCAACAAGCGAAGTTTAGAAACCTTAGCCAGAATTTGCTAGTATCAGACCCTCAAGAAGCTAACAGTGGAAAGAAAATTGTAGGGGGTTATTTCCCAGAATGGGGAATATATGGTCGAGATTTCCAAGTAGAAGACATTCCTGCCGATAAACTCACCCATCTTTTCTATGCTTTTGCCCAAATTGATCAAAATGGAAAAGTGGCAATCTATGATCCTTGGGCAGCAACCGATACTACTTTTAACGGAAAATATACTTATGAACAATCACAAGCCCACCAAGCCGGAAATTTTGCTGAACTAAAAAAACTCAAAGCAGTAAACCCTAATCTAAATCTGATGCTTTCCATTGGCGGATGGTCTCTTACGGGTCCATTTTCCACAGTAGCCTCCACTGACGCATCACGGACAACCTTTGCTCAGTCTGCCGTTGACTTCATGATTAAATATGGTTTTGACGGAATTGATATTGATTGGGAATACCCAGTAGGAGGAGGCGCAGATATAAATGAAGTAGAAAGACTCGCTCCTAAGCGTCTGAATAAAGAAGTTAAAAATAGTCCTGATGACAAGCACAATTACACTCTATTGCTGGCGGAATTGGATGAGCAAATAGAAATACAAGAAGCAAATAAAGGCAGAGATTATCAACTAAGCATCGCTGCTCCAGCAGGGTTTAAGAATATCCAAAACTTAGAATTGGGAGAAATATCAAAACATATCGACTTTTTCAATCTCATGGCTTATGATTTTCATGGCTCAACATTTGAACCCAATACTACAAACCATCAAGCCGCTTTATTTGCTAATCCGAATGATCCTTCAGAAGCGGAAATAGCCGCTAAATTCAACATTCATTCTGCCGTTGAAGCTTATTTAGCAGCCGGGGTAGATCCTCAAGATATTGTTTTAGGTGCGCCTCTTTATGGACGTGCTTGGTCTGGCACTTCTAATAATACTAATGGGGGGCTTTTTCAATCAGCTACAGGAGTCGCGCCAGGAACTTGGGAAGATGGCGTATTGGATTACGATGATCTTTACAATCGTTTAACAACTCAACCACAAAACTACACTCGCTATTGGGATAATGAGGCTAAAGTTCCCTATATTTATAGTCCTACTGCTAACGGAGGATTCTTTAGCACTTATGAAGATAGTCAATCAATAGGACTTAAAACCAACTATATCAAAAACATGGGTTTAGGGGGGATGTTCTTTTGGGATATTTCTAGTGATTTGCCTAGTAATAATAGTAATTCCCTAATCAATAATGCTCATAAATACTTAACTTTAGGTGAACGTTTTGTTGATACTTCCAGTGTCGCAAATCCGGGACAAGGAACAGATACAATTCAATCCAGTGTCACCTTTACTATTGCCAATCTACCTAACATTGGCAACGTCACCCTAACAGGAACAGCCGCGATTAACGGTACAGGTAATACTGCCAATAACGTCATCACAGGCAATACTAGCAATAACACCCTTAATGGTGATGCAGGTAATGACTTACTCAACGGTGGTGAGGGTAATGACTTACTCACCGGCGGAACTGGAAAAGATTCTCTAACCGGAGGACTGGGAGTAGACCGTTTTGACCACCGCACCTTAACGGATTCCGTTTTCAATGGCTTTGATGTCATTACCGACTTCAATGCTACTGCTGGTAATGATTTATTCCTCGTTTCCACTGCACGAACAGGATTCTCTAATGCAGGAAATATTGCAACACTTGATACAGCGAGCATTACAGCTAAGTTAAGCAGCACCAATTTTACAGCTAACTCTGCTGCTCAATTTACTTTTGGTAGCCGTACCTTTGTGGCTATTAATGATGGTACAGCCGGGTTTAATGCCAATAACGATGCCATCATTGAGGTAACAGGATTAACTGGCACTCTAGCAATTGGTAACTTTACGACTAATGATGATACTGTTCCTTTACCTACCCTAGCCATTAACAATATCACCATCAGCGAAGGCAA
>JAKOGY010000204.1 GCA_028658405.1 Dolichospermum sp. ST_sed8
TTTATTACCGCACGAGTCGCTTATATCTCAGGTCTAAAGACACTGAGTTTTACGCTTACCGGATGCTCTTATAAAAATCAAATAAATCACACAAATCATAGTTCAGAAATTGGCGCTTCTTACCAAAATTACGGTAATATCAACACCAGAGGCAATTTCTTCAGGAATATTCCCTTGAATGGCTTGTTGTAATAATCCTTCACGGGAAGCACCTAAAACTACAACGTCGAAACCTTCAGTTTTAACTAATTCAATTACTCCCTCTGCGACTGATTCCGCTTGTAAAGATGCCGCAACAACGTTACTGTGTAAATGACGATTACGCATTAATTGACGCGTAGATTCTTCTAAAACTGTCATATCTGGTGCAGTTTCCCAAGGTTTCACTACCTGAGTTAAACGAATTTCTGTATCATTTTCTAAAGTTACTAAAGCTGGTAATAATTTAATGGCTATCGGTGCATTTGGTCCCCCAGCCATTGGTACTAACCACCGTTTAAACTGCTGATAGGAATGGAAGTTATTCCCTAATTTGACTAAGACAACATCACAGTTTGCTTGACGAATTACTGTATCTACAACATTACCAAAAATCCTACCGGGGGTAGAGGTATTTCCCTTCCAACCCATGAAAATTAAATCTATATATCGTTCCTTGGTTGTTTCTAAAATTGCTTGAGCGATATCATGGGCAACACGAATTTGGGTATGAATAGGAATTTGCCATTTTTTCGCTAAAACTTCTGCTTGTCGAAGTAAGCGGCGACTTTTGGTGGTATTGACTTGAGTTTCCGCTGGAGAACTATGACGGGAGACTAAGATAATTTGTAAACATTCTATTTCATAATGGCGATCGCGGGCAATTGCCGCAGCTATTTCTAATAAAGCAGGGGCTGTTTCTGGGTTAGCAATGGTGACTAATAATCTCCCTCTACCAATACTAGGAGAACGAGTTTGATAAACTAAATAAGAAGGTTCTGGTTGGGGACCTGTTACCCCATTTTCGCCATTCAAATGATCTGCTTCTGCGCGAATAATATCAGCACGGGTAATAATCCCAATTAATTTTTTTCCATCTACCACAGGTAAACGGCTAATTTTATATCTATCTAATAAATAAAGAACATGACTTAATCTATCTGCTGGTGATACTGTCACCGGCTTGGGTGTCATAATCTCTTTTAAAAGAGTTTCATGGGGTAAGAGATGATCACGGATTTTTTGTAAATCTGTTTGGGAAACTAATCCCACTAACTTATTATTCTCGACGACAGGAAACCCGCGATGATGGGAAAGAGAAAAAGCTTTAATAACTTCATCTCCTGTCATTTCGGCTTCTAGAGTTTCCACTGTCCGCTGCATGACATCCTGAGCAGTTAACTGTGTTAATATACCCTCAGTTTTAGCATCTTTTTTCAGAATAATGCCATTTAATTTTAAAAGTTTGTCATAGAGTGAACCGGGAACAACCTTCTCAGCTACTAGATAAGATGTCACAGATACCACCATTAAAGGTAATACTAAATTGAAATCTGTCGTCATTTCAAAAACAATGACAATCGCGGTCATGGGAACTTTGGAAACTGCGCTAAAAAATCCCCCCATTCCTACTAATGCGTAGGTAGTCGGTGAACCAACTCCAAATATTTGTAATTCACAGACACCAATAATATGTCCTAAGCAAGAACCTAAAATTAAACTTGGGGCAAATAATCCCCCAGGTGCGCCCGAACCAAAAGCAATTAAGGTTAAGATAAATTGGGCAATAAAAGCGATCGCTGCTAAAGGTATATTTGGTTCACTGGCGATCATAAACTCCCGCAAACCTGTATTATCCCGAAAATATTCTGGTAGCAAAGACATGATCAAACCAGAAGCCAAACCTGCTATTGCCACCCGCAAAGGTAAACTGATATGTAAACGGCTATAAGTCTGAATACTGAAAATTAATCCCCGACTAAATAAAGCTGCTAATAAACCAGTTAAAACTCCCAACATTAACAAAATGGGAATTTCTAATAGGGAAAAACTGCTAGAATGTTTGATTATTTCCAAGTCTAGTTGCAGACTCCCACCACCCAACCAGCGAGAAATTACGCCACCAATAAACGAAGCAATAATTGCTGTTCCTAAAGTTAAGCCGGATAAATCTTGTAATAACTCTTCAATAATAAATAGTACCCCCGCTAAAGGGGCATTAAAAGCCGCTGCTAATCCTGCACCAGCCCCCGCTGCAATCATTTGACGGCGGTGATCTGGAGATGTAGGAACTAAGCGACTCATTCCCGCTGCTAACCCCGCACCTACCTGAACTGTAGGCCCTTGTCTTCCCAAGGTTAACCCTGAACCCAAGGCAATAATCGCAGTAATTAATTTGACAAAAGCAACTCGCCATGATAGTTTAATTGGCACGTTTGCTAGACAGGCTTTAACTTGGGGAATCCCACTACCAGCCGCTTCGGGTGCTAATCGCTGGACTAACCAACCAGAAAGAAACCCCAAACTTAGGCCAATAACTGGTAGAGATATCCAGGCTGGGAAAATGTGAGTTGTATGCACTCGCCATGTCCCCAACCAGCCTGAACCTTGTTTGAGTAATACCGCAGATAAAGCGGCTACTATCCCAATTACAGAAGCTTCTGCGATGGCTAATCCCCTTCTAGGTTGCCAAAAGTTCCGAAAATACTGGGTTAGCAATGCCAAGGAAATCATAGATTTTAAGTTTAAATTTTAATTAACGCTTCCTTGAATTTTCCAGCACTATCAAAATAGATTTGTGGCTTTTCAATTAAAGCTAAATCTATCACTTGGGCTAATTTTTTGGGAATATTTTCATATCATTAAGTAAATATTGCCAACTCGGTATGATTAAACATTGCAAAAAATCTGAAAAACCTGTTGACAAATTTTCCAGTTTCGGTTATTGTTTAAGTATACTCGGAATCTGTGCGCCCATATATATAGGGTTTTGTTTTCCCAAGAATATTTTTGTCTGATAGCGAAGCGTGGCGCAAGCCATATCAGGATAGCCAGGATTTGAGGATTTACAGGATGTTGGTTTCAAGTATAATGATCAATTATGATTCATAAATAAAATCTGCTAAACAATTACCTGATTTTAAATTCTCTATATTTTCAAAATCACTATCATAAGTAAATAAAATTAAATTATGTTGAATTGCTGTAGCTGCAATCCAAATATCATTAGTAGGCATAGGTTTTCCTTTCTTTCGCAATTGAGAATAAATGAGAGCATAATATTCTGATGTTTTCTCATCTATGGTAAATATTTTGACTCTAGGAGATTCCATAAATTTATCTAATTCATAACGATTTAGTTCTAATTTATTTCCTAATGCAAAACCTCCTAATAATTCTCCCAGGATGATAGAATTGATGGCAATAATATCTACATTTCCAATTATTGAAACTGCTTCATTTTGATTACGTTTAAAAGCAGTATAGGCATTAGTATCTAGTAAGATTGATTTTATTGCCATAATTCTTGATCTATTTGATTGAATTGTTGAGTATTAAGCAGAAATTCAGTTTCATCTTCTTTTGTCCATGTTCCAGCAAGATAATCTAAATCATGGTAAGGATAAGAAAGATGTTTTTCTGCTGTTTCTAAGGTTTCTGGTGGTATATTTTGAGATGGGAAAATCCCATTTTTTACACTATTTATTTTATCTGTAAATTCTTTTATCCATTGATAAAGGTTATCTAGCTCTTGTTCTGGTATTCTGTCAATTTCTGCTTGAATAAGTTTTTTTAGAGTCATAAGTAATACTGCTGCTGGCAATTTATTATATTATATCTGAATCAGGATTTCCAGGATTTAAGGATTTACAGGATGTTATTGGATGATTTTTGGTGGGAGTTGGTGTTTTATTTGTCTGAATCAGGATTTCCAGGATTTGAGGATTTACAGGATGTGATTGGATGATTTTTGGTGGGAGTTGGTATTTTATTTGTCTGAATCAGGATTTACAGGATTTAAGGATGTGATTGGATGATTTTTGGTGGGGGGTGGTGATTTTTATTTGTCAGAATCAGGATATTCGACTTCTTGAAGAACAAAAATCAAGCTACTCCATAACCAGTATAAGGACGTTTGTAGGGTGGTTGTAAACCAAAAACAATGTCCTCTTTTGGTACTCCCATATTTACGAGTTGTTTAGCTAAATCTGTTTCTGTTGTATTTTGTTGAATCCAGATTTTGTTATCTTTGATATCAAAATGAATCACACTATGATAAATCCGGGTTAAACCATTCCAACCGACACGAAATAATTGATAATGATCATGAATGGTATCAAAAATCAATTCATTATCTATTTCATCATATTTAGGTTTAAATTGACTGTGTTCGTGGAGTATGGTTTGAATATATTGACGATAATTTTCTAGATTTGCCATTTGACAATTACCTCCATTATAGGATTATATACTATGATTTTAACTTTATGTCTTTCTACTGCAATCCTAGCAAGTCGAGTTTGAAAGAAGGATTTATAAGTTTCTTCGGGAACTGCTAAATATAATACTCGTTGTGATTGAGTTTCTTCTAACATTATTTGATAATTGAGAAATTGTCCTAATGCTGTATGAAATTCACTTACTGCTGAGTTACTAGCAAAACTTTTAATTTCTACAGCAATCTTTTCTTCTCCTTTTTCAGCTGCAATTAATCTTTCTGCACCTAAATCAATTTTCAATGTTGTATCTTCTAATTCTACCTCTAATGGATCATCGGTAATTAACCATTGTTCTTTTTCTAGTGCTGTTCTAACTGCTTGATGAAATAAATCTCTTGCTGACATAGTTATTTATAATTTAATTTTTTTGTCTGAATCAGGATTTTCAGGATTTGAGGATTTATGGCTAACGCCACGCTTCGCTATCAGGATGTTGTTGGATGATTTTTGGTGGGATTTGGTGATTTTATCATCTTTTCGTACTCCTAATGCACCCTAAGCACTCAAACTTACAACATCTATAAAACGCGCAACTGCGAGATTTTTGCGGTTGAGTTTAATTTTTTCAATTTGATGCAATGTTTCTGCACTCATGTAACTTTCACCACAATGAGGACAACTAATAATAGGTACATTTTCAATTAGTAGTAATTCTTCTCCTTTTCCATAGGTTCTGGTAACGTTGCGGATATGTACACCTTCGCTATTACAAATGTCGCATTTCATATCATCTTTTTTGTGGAGTTCTCTAACCCTTGATAAATGCGTTTTTGCACAGAAAAACCAAATTTACCATCACTGTATTTTACCCACAATTGGTCAATGGTGCGGAGGTCTTCACAGGGAAAATTATCAATACTTCCAAAATCTAACCAACCTTCTTTTTCCCGTTTTGCAACCGCTAACATTACCCGTGCCGTTTCTGCATCTGCTTCCTTCCATTTTCCTGCTGCGAGGTATTTTTTAAGTGTTGTATAGTCTTGTCCTATTTTAGATTCTTTAGATTCAGACGGTGTTTGAAGAGGTTTTATAGTTGTTTTATTATTATTAGATTCTTTAGATTCAGACGGTGTTTGAAGAGGTTTTATAGTTGTTTTATTATTATTAGATTCTTTAGATTCAGACGGTGTTTGAAGAGGTTTTATAGTTGTTTTATTATTAGGTTTATTATTAAACTCTAAAATATTTCTTCCTACTACTATAAATCCTAATGATACACCTACTCCCCACAAAACTTGCCACATCCGACGACGAGATAATAAGTTGGTTACTGGTTGCGGTTTTGGTGGTGATGGTTTTGGTTTTGGCTTTGGCTTTGGTAGTGGCGGCTGAATATTATTAAAATCTGGTTGAGTATAGGTTGACGCTTTTTTTTGTTGGTGGTGATGGTTTTGTTACTGGAGGTTGAGTATAGGTTGACGCTTTTTTTGTTGTGGGTGAAGTACCCTCACGTCGATATTGTTCAATAGGTGCATAACCGAAAGTTTTATCTTGAGTCATGCTTTTAGTAGCAATACTCCGAGTTAAACCAAAGTCAATTAAAACCGCTTCTTGTTTATTTTTGCGTAAAAGAATATTCGCAGGTTTAATGTCCCGGTGTAAACTGCCTTTAGCGTGAATATATTCTAAAGCCTGACCAATTTGATCTATATATAATAGTGCTTCGCTTTCGGTAAGTTGTCCGTTTTGTCGAAGATATTGAAATAAAGTTACTCCATCAATATATTCCATCACCACGCCAAAAAGTTCACCTTCTTGGATGATTTCATCAACTTTGACAATGTGCTTATGATCAAAACCTTTAATTGTCAAGGCTTCGTTAATAAACTTAACCTGCTGTTGTGCAAAATCCTCTGGCAATTGCATTTGCTGGTTGAGGGTTTTGATGGCGTATAATTTACTCGTTCTGGGTTCTAAGGCTTTGTAGGTAGTTCCAAAACCACCGCTACCCAAGGGTTTACCTTGAATGATAAATCTACCGTTATTGATTTGTTGCCCTGGTTGCCAAATAATCATACCTTTGCTAGTAGATACGGTGGAGATGAATCTAATTATATTATTGCGTTGTGTTAGATCCCCGACTTCTTGAAGAAGTCGGGGATCTGGGATGTTATAATATTAACTATTTTTCCCAGTAATGGATAGTCCTTCTACTATCAGTGACGGTGTATAACAAGAACCATTCCAATCCGCATCTCCACCCAATTGCACCACTTGTTTCAGGGCTGTATAGACATTCCCTGCCACCATCGTATCCTTCACCCTGCCAATTATTTGACCATTTTCCACCCGATATCCCAAATCAACATTGATAGAAAAATCACCAGATAGTCCGCTACAACTACCTAACATTTGATCGATAATTAAGCCATTATCCATTTTTTTAATCAAGTTTAAGAGAGACAGATCACCGGGTTGAATCAGGAAGTTAAATAGGCCAGGGGTGGGATAACTACCTAATCCGGGACGAAAACCATTACCAGTGCTACCGCTGTTTAATTCTCGCCCAGTAGTGCGATCGCTATAAAAATTCCGTAAAATTCCATTTTCGATAAATATTAATGACTGGGTAGGATGGCCTTCATCATCAAATGGACAGCTATATGGACCTGCTGCTGGGTTTTGGTAAAGGGTAAGCGTGGGTGCAATTACTGGTTTATCTAACCTGTCCACCCAAGGGGAAGCTTTTTCCAAGATGTGTTTACCATTCAAAGCTGATTGCACAGTTCCCCACAGCATATCTGCTGCTTTGGAAGTGAACAATACAGGACAACGACCACTAGAACTGGGAATATTTTCTTTAGCCCAATTTAATCGCTGTAAAATTTGGCTGGCTACTTTCTCTGGGTTGAGTTCATAGCGTTGGGTTTGGCCATCAGCCACACTCAGAAAATCATCACCTCTGATCCATTCCGCTGACATATAGCAGCTAAGAGTGGTATCGGTGTAGTGAGAATCTAAACCTTTGCTGTTAATAAGTCTGGTGTTTTCTATATCACATTCCCAGTCACTATGACAGAGAATATCTGGATAGATATCACGAATTAGGGCGATCGCCTCCTTGCCCCATTTAATCAACATCTCTACCGTTACAGGTGTACCTAAATCGGGATAGGATGTCCCCATATAAGTCCCTAATTCTACTGCTTCCGGTGGATTTAATTGACTCAGTGCCAAAGATTTCTCCACCATCGCGTGGGGATCAACATCGCCATAAGCCACCGTCAAACCGGGACAACCATCCCGCCATAGCCGCAGGGCTGTCCCCTCAGCTTGACTAGTTTCCAGTTGTTTAAGACGATTGGCCTCAAAAAAAACTGGTCGAGAAAGCGATCGTGATTGATACACTTCCGCAGCCTCAGCACCAGACTTGAGAGCAAGTTCTAGCAGTTGTTCCGCCAGTGTATCTTGTAACAAATTTTCAGAACCCATGTCCTTTATGAATAATGGATTTTGGATATAAACCGCTTAATCGTCCCAGACCATTATCCCATTATCGTGTCATCAACTTACCAAATTCCAAATTCAAAGTAATGGACAACTGACAACTGACAACTGACAACTAACAACTAACAACTGACAACTGACAACTGACAACTGACAACTGACAACTGACAACTGACAAATTAGGGCAAATTGATTTCTTGTAACAGCCAAAAGCCAGCAAAATCTTGGGATTGGGCATCAGATTGGACACCAATAAAATGCACCCCATTGGCCTGTTCCTTAGCTACCGCAAAGCCTTGTGCCTCTGCCAGAAGTTCGGGAGTGCGGATATTAGCCACAACCCAACTTTCCGTAGCCCCAGTTTCTAAAATCAACCTATTACCTTGCTTAGTGTCAAAGTGCAAATAAGCCATTTCTAAACCAGACATCCAACCCGCTATGGGTAAAGCCCTGGGTGAAAAAATCAAAATCCCTGGAATCCGAGTTTCTGGGGATAACTGCGCCAACTCCAGTGGAAAAGCTTCACCAAAACCAATGTCCCAATCTGCCATATCCGCAAAATCACTAGCCTCTAAGGTAACAAAAGCCCATTGTTTTCCTTCTAAAGCATCTGGTAGCCGCTGAGGTAAAGGTTTATCTAAACGCACGGAAGGATTAGCCACTCCTTGATATCCCTGTTCTTGGGGATAGACTTCCTTCATGCGCTGCTGTATCCACTGATTGAGAACCAAAGTTCGCCGACTAGGTACAGCAGGTATACCCACATCTTCACAAGATTTTGTAATCATGTTATTCATTTGGCGACGGAAAAAGCGGATTTTGGTAGGCGCTACACCGGCTTTTTCGATAGATTCCTGGATTGCAGTCCGCAGCCAACCCGAATTTACCTCTGTACTAGAGCAATATTTAGCATAACGAAACAGAGAATCTGTTTGTGTACTAATATCTCCAGGACTTTCACAAACTAACATTTCCCAAACTTTTTTCTGATTTTCGTCCAAAATCGGACGGGAGTAAAAATCAAGTTCCCAGTACATTTTTCTCTGGCTGCCCATGTTTTCGCGGTAAAAATCTAATAACTTGATATTATGTTATTTTTTAACTTTACCAAGTTACCGGATTGCTTCACTTTTTATCTTGGTTATTAAATTCATCAAACTTAGCCCGAACTACCTGCATATCTTGCCACATTAACCATTTTGGCTTTCCTTGTTCCCGTGAAGGGTTACGTAACAAGTAAGAGGGATGAAAAATAGGCATACATAAACGGCCTTCCCACTCTAGCCATTGACCACGAATTTTAGTAATTGGTCGTTTGTCGCCAATTACACCTTTAACGGAAGTTGCACCTGTTAATAAAATGATTTTGGGGTCAACTAGGCGAATTTGCTCGAATAAATATGGTTTACAAGCTGCTGCTTCTTCATTCGTCGGTACACGGTTATCTGGTGGTCTACACTTACAAATATTGGCAATATATATATCTGTTTCTGTACTTAAATTTACTGAAGCTAAGATATTTTCTAGTAATTGTCCTGATCTACCCACAAATGGTAAACCTGTTTCGTCTTCGTTTTTTCCCGGTGCTTCCCCAATAATCATAATATCGGCTTGGAGATTGCCACGTCCGACTACAGCATGAGTGCGGTTTTCGGCTAATGCACAACGGTGACAGCTATTACAATGTTTTGCCAATACCTCTATATTCTCATAAGTTCCGGGAGCAATGGGAATTTTATGACTGGTAGGAATTAGCTCTCGTTGGTTTAAACTAGAGTTATCAAAAAGACTAAGTTGAGTTTCATAAGACATCGCGGTAAGTGGGGAACTCAGTGTCTTTAGACCTGAGAGCGAAACAACACTATGGCTAACGCCACGCTATCGACAAGCTCAGTCCCTTTGGGGCTGGGTTACTGATGCTGCATGGAATTTGAACTGTTGACACTCTCAGCACGCTTTGTGACTGAGATTCTTTAATCAACGAGCCAACTTACAATTGCTGGATTACT
>JAKOGY010000205.1 GCA_028658405.1 Dolichospermum sp. ST_sed8
GGGTTAGGTATTTCATCTTTCGGTTAAATACGATTAACCCCAGTATACTACGTTATTTTGAGATTAGAGAGTGTGGCAGTTCTTCGACAAAACCTATGTAGCCCTCAGAGACCTTCTTAAACACTTTAGTTAATTTAAAATTCATAGTTACACCTTATATATGTTTTCAATCAGTATATCACCAAAATTGAAGCAAAAACGGCTATTTAAAGGCGATTCCTAGGTCGCGCTTCGCTATCGCACTTTGAACAACCCAACAACCAACCTACAAGCGATTCCTAGGTCGCGCTTCGCTATCGCACTACAAAATCACCGTTCACACTGAATCCCAATCATTTTAATCGTTTGGGAAGTGCGATCGCATTGCTCTATGTTTCTCAATATTCACACACTAAATATTTGACATAGTACCTCACGAAGCAAGGGTTCAGCAAATTCAACAACGAATCCTTCGTCATCATTGGATATAACGTATTCACCTATGCGATTGTGAGCAGTACAACACCTTACACGATATATACAATAAGCTGAAAAATTAATCACTAAATCATCATAGTTATTTTCTGATATGCCTTTGATAGATTTATCTCTAGAATTACTTCGGGTAAATCCTCCCATGTTCATCAAATCTACAAATGAAATCATCTTATCAGGATCAATTTTGTAAGGATTTCCGTCTTTCCCATAATCAAAAAAAATCTCTATTCCCTTAGCTAGATAATTTGAAGCTTTGATTCTGTTGAGGCAGGTTGCTATTTTATCAACATCTAGTTTCCCTTCTTTGTCTTTATCTTTCAGTAAAATTTTTAACCTATCAAATTCCTTATTACTGCTATATTGATTGAGTAACTGTCCTATTCCTTGTAAATCATTATTTAAACTTTTTATTTTCTCAACTAAGTTCCAGTCGAAAATCAGTTCTAGAAGGTGATATAGCTTCAAGAATCTTTCAAAAGCATAGGGTTGGACTACCGAACGAATGCAACTTTCTCTATGATAGTCAGTTGGAAGTTCAATTCCAGGTCTAGCAATCAATTTAGAAGGCTTAAAACGATATGCTTGATGTAAATTAGATGCTGCATTTGAGTGGAAAAATCCCCCCCAAATAGGTGCAGAATCCATATAGTTATTTTTATAATTGTCATACTCACGAACATCAATCACTAAGTAGTTTTTAATAAATTTGTATGGAAGCCGTTGCTCAAACGTATTTTTATCAACTTCATGAATGTAAGCAATATATCTTGCCTCTGTTAGACTTACAATATTTATATCAGTAATAGATTTACATATACAGAGAACACCCAAAACATTATCATGCTCATCATGAATTTCAATGTCTTCATCACTTTCGTAAGAAAAGGATACCGCATCTACTGATATCGGTATCATTCCGTTCAGAATGCAGATACCATCATGCTCAGAGAAGTGAGTTATATCATAGCGAAGATCACTGCATTCTGTTAAATCATCATAGTTCATAGGTATTCCGATCCTCTTATCCAACATTGATCAAATTTACATTCTCCTTCTTGATGAAAGTATTCTTTGAAGCCGTTTGTTAAAAGTCTCCTCTTTGCAAAGTCAAGACTTTCTTTACGCGGATTAAACCCATTTTCCATATTCTGTAATATTTCCAATGCGAGAGGATCATCTCCTTCTTGATTATCTTTAAGTAATTTTAGGAGAGTATCTAAAGCTTTTTTTACTCGCTCTGAATTATTCCTAGAGACAAAAGCAAGGGCTGCAAAAAAAGAGTTCATAACACTTTCTTCTCCAAACCATTTTATACCATCTGGTATTTTTTGATCAGCATTTACTGGATATATTCGAGATACTTCCACATCTAAATCAGCATACATTTTCAGATAATTTGTGAAAGTATCAAACTGATTTCCAAGTTCCTCTTCTGTAGAATTTAAAACTTTTTCTTCAACTAATTTCTGTGCAACAACATTCTGTCTCTGAGTTTCTGCGCTTTCAGTTATAAAGCTGTGGTATGCAGTTGCAATTCTATCAAGATGGTACTTCCTAGCCTTTGTTCGGCGTCCAGAGTCTTTTTCTTTGAAAATTTCAATATCTGGTATTTCGGCCTTAAGTGTGTCATATAGAGTGATAAACAAAAGATCAATCTGATGTTTCATAGACATAGGTTTCTGTCCCGCATTTAGGACAATAATCCGGTAAATGAGATTTTTGATGTTACGTTCAAGCCAGAACTCTACAAGAACTTTCTGTTCTGACTTAAAGTCAAAATTCTCCTTAGCTATGTCATTTAGAATAAACGTCCGATGTAATCCATCTAAAATATTTACTTGTCCTGGTTTACTTAACGCACTTTCAAGTTCTCGCCATTTATCTTTTTGTACAAAGGGTAATATATTACTAACCAGTTCTGGTTTAACTGCAAGAGTTATCGAAGGTAACAAAGCACCATCCTTGATGTCAACTTTCATGCGTTCATATGCTTTATATTTCTCGCGCTTTCTTTGAGGTTCATAATCATCAAAGTTATCCCCAACTAAACATAAATAGTCTTGTATGGATAACTGAGCATAAAGAATATCTGTATTTGTCCGTAAATCTTTTGCTTGTCCAATGATTTTTACTTGCATAGCGTTATTTGTATGTAAAATTGGGCATTTGAATAACTCATAAAAATTAAATATATTGTATCATCATATATGTCCTGTTCGTTGTGCCGTAGGAAATCTTGAATCCGGTTTATGTATATTACTATTTTTAACAGAAACTTGACAATTGGTAATGGGTAATTAAAAAGATAAATTTTTATTACCCTTCTTAACCCGGATTTCTTACAAGTCCTGGCTGAAACTGCTCAACCCCAACCCCCACTGGACTTTCGGCTGATTGTGTAAAATGACAGACTGTTTTTTCTGCCCTTCTCTGGAACGCTTATCTGGCAGGCTTATAAGCCATTTTTGAACATCGTGGTGAGAAATCCGGGTTAGCTCTTACCTATCAATTAGATGATTTTAGTTTAATCCCTAAAACTTGAGTATATGCGCCTCTGGCTTGTGTCACCCCAATTGTCCGCTGTGCTGCTTCTATCATCGGACTGCGTAAACTCACAACTATAAACTGTGCCTGTTCAGCCTGTTGTTTAATCATTCTCGCTAATCGTTCCACATTTGATCCATCTAAAAACATATCCACTTCATCAAAGGCGTAAAATGGAGATGGACGATAACGTTGCAGGGAGAATATAAAACTTAATGCAGTTAAGGATTTCTCTCCCCCAGACATGGAAGCAAGCCGTTGGACAGGTTTTCCTTTGGGGTGTGCGACTAGGTTTAAGCCACTGTTAAAAGGATCTTCAGGATTATCTAGTTGTAAATAACCGTCACCATCGGAAAGAATAGCAAAGATTGATTGGAAATTTTCGTTTACTGCGTCGAAGGCTTCTTTAAATGCTTTTTGACGAAGAGTGGTAAAGTTTTCAATTCTTAATAATAATTCTGTCCGTTCCCCTTCCAAAGTCTCTAATTTTTCGGTAAGTTCTTGAAGACGACCTTGGACTTTATCAAATTCTTCCAGTGCTAACATATTTACAGGTTCCATTGCCTGTAAGCGCTTGCCTAAACTCCGCAGTTCTTTTTGTAAGTCTTCTAAATCAACTTTATTGGGAACTTCTGGGAGGGGACTGGGTAATTCTGCACCTAAATCTCGCAATTGGTTTTGCAGTGCTGTTAAGTCTTCCCGGCGTTTTTGTTGCGTTTCTTGGAGTTTCTCAATTTCCCATTGTAATTGTTGTTGACGCAATAGGAGCGATCGCAATTCAGTTTCTGCTGTATCTCGGTTCTTTTTCTCTTCCCCTAAATTCTCTTCTAATTGACGCAAATTAGCTTGAATTTCGGTGATTAAATTATTCAATTCTGCAACTTGACTATTAACTGTTGCTTGTTGTTGTTTTCCAGTTGTTTCTTCTTGTTGATATTGAATAACTCTGATTTGAGATTCTTCTATTTTTTCTTGTAATCGTTGTTGTTGATTTTCGAGATTTTTTAATTGTTGTTGAACATCTCTTAACGCAGTTTCTCGTTGTTGTAATTCCTGTTCTTGGGTTTTAATGATAGCTTGGATTTGTTGCCATTCGCTGGGAGTTTGGGAAGATTCCAACTCAGCTAAAATATGTCTTAATTGTTGTAATTGAGTTTCTTGCTCCGGTAATTCCCGATTTAAACTTTCTAAACGGGATTGTGCAGATGTGAATTTTTCGGTATTTTGGGAAAGTTGAGAACGAGTATTTTCTAACTGCGTTGTTAAACCTTTAATATCTTTTTTTAACTGCTCTAAATATAATTGTTGTTCTCTACGTCCTTGACGTGCTTCCGTTAATTCTAAAGTTAATGTTTTGGTGCGAGTTGCTAAATGAGAAATTGCTTCTCCACAACGTTCTAAAATGCGGTCAATATCTATTAAGCGAGTTTTCAAATTAGCGACTTCTTGAGATTCTCCAGCTTCACCGTGATCAAACCGCAAAGATGAACGTTGATTACTGCTACCACCAGTCATCGCTCCGCTAGTTTCTAATAATTCGCCTTGTAAAGTGACAATACGATATAATCCCATATTTCTCCGAGCTTGTGCCAGACTAGCAAATACTACCGTTGCACCAAAAATATATGCAAAAACATCATGATAACGGCGATCGCATTCTACCAAATCTACCGCATAACTCACAAACCCATCAGCTAAACGCAGAGTTGCATCTTGGGTAAATTTCGGGACTTTAATCTTATTTAAAGGTAAAAAAGTTGCCCTTCCAGCCCGTTTTTGTTTCAACAGTTCAATTCCCGCAGATGCTACACTATCATCCTCAACAACAATATGCCCTAAACGTCCACCAGCAGCCATTTCCAATGCTAATTGATGTTTAGGTTCAACCTTACCCAACTGCACCACCAAACCGCACAAACCCGGCATTTCTGATTGTAAAATTACTTTACTAGCTTGTGTTCCTTGTATTTCTTGTTGTGCTTGCGTTTGTGCTTCTAATTTATCTAGCTGACGTTGTTTGTCTCGCTGTTCTTGTAAAAGTCGCTTTTGGGTATCTTGTTGAATTTGTAACTCTTGTTCTGTCGCAGCCAGATTTTCGGCTAAATTCTGAATCGGTTGAGTAGAAGCATTAAATTGCGTTTCTAACTGCACACATTCAGCTTGTTTTTGAGCTAACTCTGGTTCTAAAGTCGCAATTAATTGAGATTGTTCAGAAATCAATTGTTGTAATTGAGTATTCCGTTCTTGTAATTGCGCTTGTTCAGTGCGTTGGGGTTCAAGAATATGCAGCAGAGATTCAATTTGCCGATTTAAAGCCGTTTGTTGTTGTACCCAAGCTTCCGAAGCTGTGGCTATGTCCGCAGCAGCTTGACGAGAGGAGTCTAGATTTTGTTTGGAAATGTCACGTTCTAATTGTCGAGACGTTTCATGTAACATCTCTACATTATGATTTTTTTTAGCTTCCTCTAAAGCAAGTTGATATTGTTGAATTTCCTGATAAGTTTGATTTAATCGCTTTGTAGATTCTTGAATAGATGTTTCTAACTCCCGTTGTTGTCGCTGGAGTTGTTTGCGTTCCGCTTCTTGGGTAGCGAGATTAGACTGAACAGAAAGAAGTTCCTCCTCCCCCAAAGCCTTCACATGGAGATTTAGCTGATCTAATTCAGTAGTTTTCTGATTAATTTGAGAATTAGTTGTATTTAACTGAGTGGTAAAATCACTGAAATTGCGATCGCCATCTTCAACTTGCTTAACTAATTTTTCCTGCTGTGTTTGGAGAGAACGCCAAGATAACACTGCTTCCCAAGACTGCTTTTGCATAAATTCAATTCGCAATAATTGATACTTTTCTGCTTTGGCTTTGTCTTGAGAAAGGCGATCGCACTGTACACTTAACTCAGTTTGAATAATCCGACAACTATCTTCCTTATCCTTCACTTCATCCAAAGTAGACTTAGCTTGGACAATCTTCCGATCATAAGTTGCTACCCCAGCTAACTCATCAATAATTTCCCGCCGTTCCTTAGCATTCATCGAGATAATGCTAGTAACATCCCCCTGCAACACCACATTATACCCTTCAGGATAAATCCGTAACTCCTCCAACTGCTCATGCAACTCAGTTAGAGTAGAAGCCTCACCATTAATATAATAATTCGACGTATAACCCCCTTGCTGAGACACCCGCAAACGGCGAGTCACACTCCAATCAGAAGATTTTGGATTTTGGATTTTGGATTTTGGATTTTCTTCCCCTACTTCCCCTACTTCCTCTACTTCCCCTACTTCCTCTACGCCTCTGCGAGAGACATCCGAAATATCAAAAGTCACAGTTACACTAGCTTCCAGAGCCGAACGCCCCTTATGTTTTTGAGCATTATTCACCAAATCCGGTAAACGTTCTGCTCGCATACCCTTAGAACTAGCTAGTCCCAAACAAAACAACAAAGCATCCAGAATATTTGACTTCCCAGAACCATTAGGCCCAGATATGACGGTACACCCCGGTAACAAAGGGACAGAAGTAGTCCCACCGAAGGATTTAAAATTGGTAAGTTCAACGCGCTTGACGTATACCATGAGGCACTGGTTAACTGTAAACTGGGGTAAGTAAACAATTGTACCAATTATTTATGGTTTCGTGACGAAGAATAAGGGAGAATTTGATATAACGGTTTTTATTTGGTTAAAGAATTGAACGCAGATAAACGCAGATAAGGATGAATAAATTTATGCAAATCCAAACGCCAGATTGGGTTAAACACGCGGTTTTTTATCAAATATTTCCCGACAGATTTGCGAGAAGTCAACGTTCCCATGAAAGTTTCTTAAATAATACCAATTTAGAAGCCTGGGATGCTCCACCCACATACCAAGGCTATAAAGGTGGTGATTTGTGGGGTGTTTTAGAAAAATTAGACTATATCGAAAGTTTAGGAATTAATGCTATTTACTTTACACCCATTTTTCAATCTGCTAGTAATCATCGTTATCATACTCATGATTATTACCAAGTTGATCCCATGTTGGGAGGAAATCAGGCTTTGCAAGCGTTGTTAGATGCCGCCCATGCTCGTAATATTAAAGTAGTTCTTGATGGTGTATTTAATCATTCTAGTCGGGGCTTTTTCTTTTTTCATGATGTCTTAGAAAATGGCTCTAATTCTCCTTGGGTAGATTGGTTCAAAATTGCAGGCTGGCCACTTTCACCTTATGATGGAACATTACCCGCTAATTATGATAGTTGGGCTGGTATGCGTTCTTTGCCAACTTTTAATCATGATCATCCAGATGTGAAAGAATACATTATGGAAATTGCCGAATATTGGCTTAAATTTGGGATCGATGGTTGGCGTTTAGATGTGCCTTATGAAATTAAAACTCCTGATTTTTGGCAGGAATTTCGCCAACGAGTTAAAGCCATTAATCCTCATGCTTATATTGTTGGTGAGGTCTGGTCAGATGCCCGTGAATGGCTCGATGGGACGCAATTTGATGGGGTACTGAATTATCTATTTAATGAGGCTACTGTTGCCTTTGCAGTAGGCGATCGCGTTGTTTTAGAACAGGTACAATATAACAGTTATTATCCCTATCCAGCTATAGATGCGGCTGAATATGCTACTAAAATTCAAGCCCTTTTAGAACTTTATCCTTGGGAAATTCAACTAACTCAATTAAACGTGCTGGGTAGCCATGATACATCCAGATTAATTACCATTGCTAATGGTGATCAAGCTAGTGTAGAATTATGTAATCTGCTGTTATTTACTTTTCCCGGTGCGCCCAGTATTTATTATGGCGATGAAGTGGGTTTAGTAGGAGGAAAAGATCCTGATTGTCGGCGGGTTTTTCCCCCAGAATCTGACTGGAATCAAGAGATTTTAAATACTCACAAACAGTTAATTGCTATTCGCCAAAATTACCCTGCTCTGCAAATTGGTAATTATCAAGTTCTCTATGCAAAAGGGACAGTTTATGTATTTGCGCGAATTTTAGAAAATGAGGCATTAATTATTGGTGTGAATGTGGGAACTGAATCTATAACGGTGAATGTAGATTGTAGTAGTTTACAAAATCGCCCAGATCAAGTTTTATTTGGGAATGGAGAAATTACCTGGAAGGGTGAGAATGTTTGTTTAAATATTCCTCCACGTAGCGGCTTGATTTGGGGATAAATGTTAAAATCTGCTGAAAAATAGTAAGTAGTGTAGGGTGGGCAATGCCTACCCTACGTATATCAAAAATCAAATAGAAATCTTATAGGAAACGTATGTGCGTTATTTTTTAGCAGATGTCTATATTGGGTAATAGCCCGCGATTTAGTGATGATATTTTTTTGAGCGTTGTGGGTACTCTAATGACTAGGAGCAATGCTGAAATTTAGACAACAGGAATTTTTTATTATGGCTACTTCAGGGAGTGATTATTTAACTCAACGCGCTAATCAGATTAAGCGGAAGCAAAAACTTGTTACATATATTTCTTTATTAGGCTTTGGTGGTTCAATGTTGTTTGGTGGAGTGAATACGCTTAAACAAGCTTGGGAAAAACCTCAGCAACCAATAGCAGTTCAATCGGCTGAAACTGAGTCACAAAAACAGATCAAGGGTTATGAGTTAGTTTTACAGCGTGAACCTAATAATCAAATGGCTTTGGAAAAGTTGTCTATTTTTCGGTTACAATCAGGGGATAATCAGGGAGCGATCGCTTTGATAGAAAGATTGGTGAAGCTGCATCCTGATAGACAAGATTATAAAACTGTTTTAGCAGATATTCAGAAGAAAATGGCAAGGTAAGCGCGATCGCTAAATAAATAGTCCAGAAAACCTGTTGATGGAAAATTTAGGCCTGTTAACTGAGATATTGGTTAGCAAAATCTAATATTTCTTCAGCTTGAACAATCAATTTATCAGCATCTTCTTTAGTTAAATTGGGATTAACATCATAATCACCTCTATTTCTTTGATCCTGAGCATCAATGAGATAACGATGATATCTAATGGGAATTTTGTTAGTTTTTACCAAATATTTGCCCAAAGCAGAAATAACAGCAGCATGACTCGAAAAAGATAAATTTTCGTTTAATAGTAAAGCCTCTGCGATATAAAACATAGCATAATAAGCGCGAGAAGTAGCAAATTCAGGATAATTTTTACTATTTAATTCTTTAGCTG
This sequence comes from Dolichospermum sp. ST_sed8, assembly GCA_028658405.1. Lineage (GTDB taxonomy): Bacteria > Cyanobacteriota > Cyanobacteriia > Cyanobacteriales > Nostocaceae > Dolichospermum. The sequence goes on from JAKOGY010000205.1 coordinate 9,198, forward strand.
CATTTAAACTTCTTTCGGCTTTGATTAATAAATATTTTTGTTCATCATTCATAAAATAATTCCCTCTTTTCTCACATTAAGAAAAAACGGAGTATTTTTGGATTGAAAATCATTAGTCTCAGTAAAAACACGTGAAATAACCAAATCAAATTCTAAAGATAATTCTGCAATAAAAACGCTAGTTTTTTCGATTTCCTGAGAATAGTTAAAAGGTTGTTTTAACACAATTAAAATATCTAAGTCAGAATCAGCATGATGATCACCTCTAGCGCGAGAACCAAACAAAATAACTTTATCTAAATTATCTTGATAGGTTTTCTGTAGAAATATTTTAGTTTTTTCTAAAATTTTAGTTATAGTTGGTGACTCCATATTTAATAACCTCTTTGAATTAACATTATCAGTGATTACGTCAAGAAATGGTTCAATTATCTTCTAGATATTGTATCACAAAACATAAATATATGTAGCAAGAGTAAAAAGACACTAGTATTTTTACTCGCTACAATTGTAAAAATTTATTAAAACCAACATTTGTATTTTTAGAAAATGATATGTTTCTGAAAAATATGGGTATTCTAAAATTCAGGGGATATTTGAGAAACGATCGCTTTGATAGAAAGATTGGTGAAGCTGCATCCTGATAGACAAGATTATAAAACTGTTTTAGCAGATATTCAG
>JAKOGY010000206.1 GCA_028658405.1 Dolichospermum sp. ST_sed8
AACCTACAAATAACAATCCTGTAAATCCTCAAATCCTGGACATCCTGATTCAGACAAAAAATATGAATCGGATATTTTCATTATGTTGGGTTGCGTTCCTTAATCTAAGCTAGAAAATGAGCGATCGCACTACATTATCTTTGAGGTTCAGAAATTTCCACTCCTAAAAACTCAATACCTTTTTTCGGAACATGACGCATATAGCAATAATAACTAGCTCTCATAAGACCGCCATAACTGTTTTGTGCATCTACCTCACCAGAAATTACGTAAATACCACGAAATATTTCTCTATTATCAGGTTTCACGGGAAATCGTGCAGAACCAGGAGATTTTAGTAACTCTGGTACTATCTTCTTACAAGAGTTACCGAGATTATTGACTGCTTTTTGTGGAGCAGAACTTGTATTTTGAGAAACCTTATATAATTTCTGAGAACCTAGATGAAGTCCTGCTATTCGACATAGAGCGTTATCTATACCTTTAAGACCAGAACACATATACTTGATATTTTTGAACTCTTGGTCTAAATCACTAAGTTCATCAGCAATTACTGGTAAATCAGGACTTACAACTATTGATCCCAAGCATAAAGTTGAAAGTACACAAGTTGCAACTTTTCTTAGCATAAATGTTTAGATTGTATTTTTGAAGACTCTATTAAAATAATGTACTAAGCTATTAAGCAGAAAAGATAGAGTGGTAGCATTGAAAAATTCTTTTAAAATATTACAAACAATTTAAATATTATTGCTGATAATGGTTTTAGTAATTACACGGGGTGCGTTACATTTCATTAACGCACCCTACAATTAATTAACTATAAGCCTCCATCGGTAAACAAGAACAAACAAAATTCCGATCCCCAAAAGCCGCGTCAATTCTCCCCACACTTGGCCAGAACTTATATTCCTTATTCCAAGGTGCAGGATAAGCAGCTTGTTCACGGGAATAAGGATGATTCCATTCACCAACAATCAAACTTTCCGCAGTGTGAGGGGCATTTTTCAAAACATTATCTTCAATGTCCATCTTACCAGATTCAATTGCCGCAACTTCCTCACGAATCGCAATCAAAGCATCACAAAATCTATCTAATTCCTGTTTAGATTCACTTTCCGTTGGTTCTACCATAATTGTTCCCGCAACAGGCCAAGAAACAGTAGGTGCATGAAAACCATAATCCATTAACCGCTTCGCAACATCATCAATTTCGATATGCGCTGATTTCTTCAAAGAACGCAAATCTAAAATACATTCATGTGCCACTAAACCATTTTTTCCCTGATACAAAACCGGATAATATGACTCTAATTTCTTAGCCATGTAATTAGCATTCAAAATGGCGATTTTAGTTGCTTCCGTCAACCCATCTGCACCCATCATGATAATATACATCCAAGAAATCACCAAAATACTCGCACTACCCCAAGGTGCAGCGGAAACAGCACCCAAATCACCACCCATTCTCACCACAGAATGTCCAGGAAGGAAGGGGACAAGGTGGGAAGCCACACCAATGGGACCCATTCCCGGACCACCACCACCATGAGGAATACAGAAGGTTTTGTGTAAGTTCAAATGACAGACATCTGCACCAATATCACCAGGACGACAAATACCTACTTGGGCATTCATATTAGCGCCGTCCATGTAAACTTGTCCACCATGTTTATGAATAATGGCACAAATTTCTTGAATTGCTTCTTCAAATACCCCATGAGTTGATGGATATGTCACCATTAAAGCTGAAAGTTCACTACTATGTTTTTCAGCTTTGGCTTTTAAATCATCAACATCAATATTACCATGATCATCACAAGCAACTCCGACAACTTTCATTCCACACATAACCGCACTCGCGGGATTTGTACCATGGGCAGATTGGGGAATTAAACAAATATTTCTGTGTCCTTCTCCACGACTTTGATGATATTCATGAATTACTAAAAGTCCCGCATATTCACCTTGAGAACCTGCATTTGGTTGTAAGGAAATTCCTGCAAAACCTGTAATTTCTCCTAACCATGCTTCTAGTTGTTGGAAGAGAATTTGATAACCTCTAGTTTGGGAAATTGGCGCAAAAGGATGGATTTTCCCAAATTCTGCCCAAGTTACCGGAATCATTTCTGAAGTCGCGTTTAACTTCATGGTGCAAGAACCCAAGGGAATCATTGAAGTTGTTAATGATAAATCCTTGCTTTCTAGTTGATGTAAATAACGTAATAACTCAGTTTCTGAATGGTAACGGTTAAAAACTGGATGAGTGAGATATTTACTTTGACGTGATAATTGAGAATTAGAAACTGGTAATTCTTTTGCAGCAAAAGGTAACTGATCTTTGAGCGCGAAAATTTGCCAAATATCAATTAAATCTGCTTCTGTGGTAGTTTCATCTAAGGAAATACCAACAGTGGAATTATCAAAAATTCTCAAATTGATATTTCTCTCATTCGCAGCGTCGAGAATTGCATCTAATTTGGTATTTCCTAATTCTACCCGCAAGGTATCAAAGAAGTTTTCCGAACTGATTTTATAACCTAACTTTTTCAGTCCTGCTGCTAAAGTTGCGGTAAGTTCATGGATATTTTGAGCGATCGCTCTCAATCCATCCGGTCCATGATAAACTGCATACATACTCGCCATTACTGCAAGTAAAACCTGTGCTGTGCAAATATTACTGGTGGCCTTATCTCTGCGAATGTGTTGTTCACGGGTTTGTAAAGCCAGACGTAAGGCAGGTTTACCATTTACGTCCTTGGATACCCCAATAATTCGCCCTGGAACAAGCCGTTTATACTCTTCCTTCGTCGCAAAATAAGCAGCGTGTGGTCCCCCAAAGCCCAAGGGAATACCAAATCTTTGGGTACTGCCTACAGCAATATCAGTCCCTAATTCACCGGGAGGTGTAAGTAATGTTAAACTCAAAGGATCTGCGGCTACAGTCACCAATGCACCCTGAGCATGAGACTTTGTGATAAAATTGCGGTAGTCGTGAATTGTCCCGTCGGTTGCGGGATATTGGAGAATTGCACCAAAGATAGTTTCGGAAAAATCAAAAGTTTGATGATCACCGATAATGATATTAATGCCTAAAGGTTTAGCGCGTGTTTGTAATACATCAATGGTTTGAGGATGACATTCACTAGAAACAAAATAGTTATGTGATTTGTTTTTGCACACACCATAACTCATACTCATGGCTTCTGCGGCTGCTGTACCTTCATCAAGTAAAGAAGCGTTAGCAATTTCTAACCCCGTCAAGTCAATAATCATGGTTTGGAAATTTAATAACGCTTCCAAACGTCCTTGGGCAATTTCTGGCTGATAAGGGGTGTAAGCTGTATACCAACCGGGATTTTCTAAAATGTTGCGTTGAATGACTGCGGGGGTGATACAGTCGTAATACCCCATGCCGATAAATGAACGATAAACCTGATTTTTATCAGCTATCTGTTTTAACATTCCTAATGCTGCATATTCGCTTTGTGCTGCTGGTAAATTTAGGGTTTGATGAAAGCGAATCCCCTGTGGTACTGTTTTATCAATGAGATCATCAATACTGGAAAGACCTAATATATCCAGCATTTGTTGAACATCATCAGAGTTTGGTCCAATGTGTCTTTGTGTAAAGTTGCTCGTTTTCTGAGTAATGTTGGGTTTAATGCGCGGGGGATTAGCTACCACAAGTTATTCTCCAGAGATTTCTATATTAATATATTGTAATGATCACTTTTGGATATTAGGGTTTTTTCTATATCTTGTTTTTATCTCACGCTCCAGACGCAGAGAGTTTTTAAGGTGTAATTTATCTGTTGGTTTATTTCATTGATTGGTAATGTTGCCATTTTTGTTGTAGTCGTTTTCTTTTTTCCTGTGTGAGACTGTCGAAGCAGTGGGGACAAGAAATACCTTGTTCATATTTAGGTGAGATTTTATCTGCTTCAGAAATGGGATATCCACAACAAAAGCATAATTCATGATATCCCGCTTCTAAGTCATGATTAACTGTGTTTCTTTCATCAAAAACAAAACATTCTCCTTCCCATAAACTTTCTTCTGGGGGAATTTCTTCTAAATATTTGAGAATACCTCCTTGGAGGTGATAAACTTCTGCAAACCCTTGAGAAAGTAAGTAAGATGAGGCTTTTTCACAGCGAATACCTCCAGTACAAAACATAGCTACTTTTTTATGTTTATTAGTATCAAGATGTTTTTGGACATATTCAGGAAAGTCTCTAAATATTTGCGTTTGGGGATTTTCTGCACCTTTAAATGTGCCAATGGTGACTTCATAATCATTGCGGGTATCAATGACGGTGACTTCGGGGTTAGAAATTAATTCGTTCCAATCTTCAGGTTTTACATAAGTTCCTACTTGTTCATTGGGGTTAACTTCTGGTAATCCTAAAGTCACAATTTCTGGCTTTAATTTAATTTTCAAGCGTTCAAAAGGGGGAATTTCTGTATAAGATTCTTTGTGTTCTATATCTGCAAATCGTGAATCATTGCGAAGAAAGGCTAAAACTGCATCAATTTGTTGACGAGAACCAGCAATTGTGCCGTTAATTCCTTCTTGTGCTAGTAAGATTGTTCCTTTAATGTTTTGTGACTGACATAATGATAATAAAGCTGTTTGTAGTTCATTGCAATCAGGCAGATTCACGAATTTATACATTGCAGCAACAACAATCAGATTATCTGGGTTCATGATTTTGGCAATTAAAAAATAAACATTATATATTGTAGCGTCAGTGGGTTATTAAACAACTCTAAATAAGCAGATATTTACATAATTCATAGTATTATGTTTATTTACCAAAATAGTTAAAAAAATCCTATCGTTTTTTCAGACCTTTGGATAAAAAGACAGAAACAAAATATTGACTAAGAGACTTCCAATTTAAAAAATATCCCAAAATTTCTTGTAGTGCGGGCATCTGGTCCCCTAATAATACAAGAACTGGCAAGATACCATTGGATAATTTTTTTTGTGGAGTTCTCTAATTATGACTAAATAAAGAAAGTATGGGAAAATTACTGTCACTAAGCCATTGTCACGAAAACGTTAGTTTTTTCTTTTTTGCATCTCACGTTATCAGGCATCTCCAACAATGATCAAACTTACAATGTTCCGATTTGGAACTTTAACACTTTTTTCTATGTTTACCCTTGTGGGTATAACGAGTCACACCAGCGCACTAGTATTAACGGATGAGCAAGAAGCAAATCGGGTTTGTACTCAAGGAAGTAAAGCCGTTATTACTGTTAAAAATAGTAATAATCATGGTAGCGGTTTTGTTGTCAGTCAGGACGGTTTAATTATTACCAATGCTCATGTTGTTGCTGGTAGTCCTAGCGTTGTTACAGTGGTATTTCAAAATGGTAAACAAGTACCAGCAGATGTCATCGGTTTTGCTAGGGGTGGTGTAGACTTAGCAGCGTTAAAAATCCAAAACCGGAATAATTTACCACATCTGAGTTTAGCTGATTCTGGAACAGTAAAAGTGGGTTATCGAGTATTTGCTATTGGTACTCCTCTTAAGGTTGAGAACCGTGGTATTTGCACCCAAGGAAATATGAGCCGTATTCGTCTAGATGGAACTATTCAACATACTGCAAATACCTATCCCGGAAACTCAGGAGGACCATTATTAAACACTCAAGGAGAAGTTATTGGTGTTAATACCTCCAGTACTTCGGCCTCATTTTTTGATAGCGCGGATAATAAGGTTGTTGTTACAGCCAGTAGAACTGGTATTAGCCTTTCTCAACCGGTGGAAAAAGTCAAATCTTTTTTAGCCGATATCCGACAACAAAAAATTTCTTCTATCTCGACTTTACCTATAAATGAAGTGATTAACAATCGTGGGATTGTTTATGCTAAACAGGAAAAATGGGAACTAGCACTGGCTGATTTCAATAAAGCTATCCTGATTAATCCTCAATATGCTCAAGCTTACCACAATCGCGGGAATGTTTATGCTAACCAGAAAAAATGGGAACTAGCACTGGCTGATTACAACAAAGCTATTGCTATTAATTCTGATGAAGAATTGGCTTACATGGGTCGTGGACTTATTTACGCTAAGGTAGAAAAATGGGAATTAGCACTGGCTGATTTCAATAAAGCTATCCAGATTAATCCTCAATATGCTAAAGCTTACCACAATCGCGGGAATATTTATGCTAACCAGAAAAAATGGGAACTAGCGCTGGCTGATTTCAACAAAGCTATCCTGATTAATCCTCAATTTGCTCAAGCTTACATGGGTCGTGGACTTATTTACAGTGAGCAGAAAAAATGGGAATTAGCACTGGCTGATTTCAATAAAGCTATCCAGATTAATTCTCAATATGCTCAAGCTTACATGGGTCGCGGACTTGTCTATCTTCAGTTTAATAACAAACAAAAAGCCAGAGAAAACTTCCAAGAAGCAGCACGATTATTTTTAGATCAAGGTAACACTGCTCTTTATGAAACAGCTATGGGTATATTAAAAAAGTTATAGGTGGTTTCCTTGCCGATATCAACTTGCTGAAAAAGAATCTTTGGGGTGAGAAATTGCTATCTACTCCAAGGATGAAAACCTTATTGTCAGAATCAGGATATCCAAGATTTAAGGATGTACAGGATGGGGATTTTGTTGTGTTTTTTAGGCTTAAAAAATCATCTGCGTTTATCCGCGTTCAATAATTTATCTGATAGCATAGCGTGGCGCAAGCCATATCAGGATATCCACCGATTTGAGGATTTACAGGATGATGAAATAAAAGTATTTTAGGATATTGAGTTTAGATTGAGTCCAAATCACTCAAACCAACTTTCTCAGGTGGATGTAAATTTGCAGCAAATAACAAACGACGTAGATTAACAACACCAACACGATTCAAACGCAAAGATTCAACTGTTACCCGTCCAGAAGGTGTTTTACCAATAACTTGAGTAAAATCATTATTCCAATTAAAATTATCACTCCAAGCTTGCTGACGAGGATTAAATAATGCTATTTTTTCCTGAGTTTCTGAATCAATTGCCTCTGTTTTGGTATGTTTATGAGCATTACATCCAAAGCAACTCCAAGCGAGATTTTCTAAACCATTTTCACCACCTGCTTTTCGAGGTTTTATGTGTTCAACTGTAAAACTTTGTGTTGCAAATTTTTCAGAACAACGACAATACTCACAGTAACCACAACTACGAGCAGCAACAGCACGTCTAATTGATTCCGTAACTCGATCTGACATCAGGTTAAATTAATATCTGTAGGTGAAAACTGATTAATCAGCACGTTTAAATCAACTTGTCGAAGTTGAGCTAATTGAATCAATGCTTGTACGCGTTCAGCATCTTGTTGTTCAATCCGATCAATATAGGTTAGCAATTCTTGATACTCTATCTCTGTAATTTCTTCATTTTCATTTTGTTCCCGTAAATAAGATAATCTATTTTGTTGTTCAAAAGATAACCGATGTTGAATTATTTGCAATAAAGCAACTTCGCTGATAGAATAACCTTGGGTTTGTGATAGCTGTAAAGACTCATGAGAAAGAACTTCTAAAAATTCAACTGCTTTAATTAATGACTCTCCTGGTAATTGTTCCAGTAGTTCAATTGCTCTTTGACGAATTTCCGTAGTTACAGTCATAATTACATGACCTCATTTTATATTTATAGATAGCTTAAATTGTAACTCATAATCATCTTAATAATTGATTATTTTGTCATAATCAGGATATCCACCGATTTAAGGATGTACAGAATGGGGATTTTGTTATGTTTTCTAGTTTTAAAAAATCATCTGCGTTTAATAATTTGTCTGATAGCGTAGCGCAAGCCATATCAGGATGTTAGTTGGCGTTGAGGATTTTTTGGATGTAATGATTTTTCTGATGTTAAGATTTTTTGGATATTCTATGATTTACAATTTTCCGGTAGTTCTATCTTCACAGTCCCACTTTCAAAATAGATCATCAAATTAATATTCAAAACGTCATCCTTTCAACCAAAATCCTGTAAATCCTGATATGGCTTTCGCCACGCTACGCTATCAGACAATTTACAATTTTCCGGTAATTCTATCTTCACTCTCGCACTTTCAAAATAGATCATCAAATTGAAGATTCCTGTATCAAAGTTGGTTGCATGATTGTTACCACCAGATTTACTTGTATACTTTATTTTACAGGCAAATCTGCGACTTCACCAGCACTAACCATTGCTCTATATAGTAATGCACATACATCTGCTCTAGTAGCAACTTTTTTAGGATTCAGTAATTTCTTATTTGGATAATTGACAATAACTTTATTTTCTGTTAACGCAGCGATAAATTTTCGATGTTCACTTCTAATACTAGAAGCATCACTGTAAACTGAAAGGATATCTTCTGTAGAACCAGTAAATTTATAATTCAATCCTTTAGCTAAAGTTATTAAAACATCTATGCGGTTAAGCTTTTGGGTGGGGTTAAAGTTTTTAGTATTGAGAACAGTAAAAAAGCCCATCTCATAAGTTTCTCGAATAGCATCATAAGCCCAATATTTACTAGAGACATCTTTAAAATTGATGGCTTCTCGAACTTTACTTTTAATAAAGACTTTTTGCAATAGTGCAGCTAATTCTGCACGAGTTACTGGTGCATTAGGACGAAAATTACCATCAGGAAATCCGTCAATTACTTCCATTGCTGCCAATTCAGAAATATATTCTCTAGCCCAATATTTTTTAGAAATATCAGAAAATGATACCTGAATACCTTTAGCTACGCCTATTTGCCGATATTCACTTAATAATTGGCTAAGTTCAAAACTAGAGTTTTCAGTAATTGGTACTAACTTAACCAAACTACCAGGAGCAACTATTAAAGCTTTGGCTAATTTAGCATCAAAAGCATTAATAGATTTATCAACTACAGCAAAATCACCTTCACTAAAGGAAGTCGGATAAGCGCCAGTTTTCGTAACTTTAGAAAATCCTGCGGCTTGATATTGAACAATATTGATCTTTTCAGAACTATTCAGGAAAGTAACTTTTTGGTTATTAACTTCCGTAAAATAGTCATAAGCATTAGTATTATCAACAATGCTATCATTGTTAACATCAAAACCATAAAAGGTGCGAACTACTTGATATTCGCTAGGATTTGCAGACAAAATCAGATTGACGGCAGTATTTTCCGGCAAACAAACAAACTCACTATACCCAATAAAGCGATTATTAGTATCATACAAACGGATTACAATGCGATCGCCTAATTTAAATCCTTTAACAAAATTAGCCTTTTGTTTAATCTTATATTTATAATCACCTAAAAATCTTTCTTGCCGGTATTTATTGCCATATTTACTCTTAATAGAAATACGAGCAATTACCTCTTTAATTGTCCCTCCAGGTTGCCAGATAGCCAAAGTAAATGCTGATTTCTTCTCAGGTACAAGATTACTGGTAACTGGAATTGTGATTGCTTCACCGTCAGATTGAGCTAGTAAAAGTTGGGTTTGTGGAGAACTACTAAATTTTGATGCAACAGGGGAAGAGAGCTTAGGTACTGCTAATGCCGAAGATATTGGCGATAATGCCACAACAGAAACCGCTGCAACAAGTATTTTACTCCAATTTAAATTAATAGGATTCATTGTATTTTATATTACACCTGGCCAATGGACTAATGTTCACTTTAATCAAAAAATTTTGATGCTAGTGAAACTTACTGGTAACACAGGGCATTTTATATTACTTTTGTCAAAGAAGCAAAAGGGAAGACCTATCCCAAGCCTGGCGTAAATCAGCTAACGCCTTCTGAGGAACATTTTTATTAACTTCGTAATACCAAATATG
>JAKOGY010000207.1 GCA_028658405.1 Dolichospermum sp. ST_sed8
TTGACTGAGCTTTAAACTGGTGCAAATGAGTGTTTCTTATTTCCAGTTAAGAGTTCCCTGTTCCCTTCTTCTGTAAACTTTTATCTTAGAGAATGCTGAAAAGTCCCTCATGGTGTATTAAAAACCCTCATATACTCCCTAACTTCTCTTGCTTATCTTAATTTTTTCTTCTCCTCCTACTTATTGAGCCGGTAAGGTTTTCCTTACATTGCATATTAGTCATAGTATGTACTTGTTTTACCTAGCTTATACTGACACATTAATTAATTTTACACTTTGTGATTTAACTCATTGTGAATGTACCCACAAATCTGCTTTGATATTCTCAATGTTTATTCATATATAAAAAAATGCTGGCTAGAGTTTGGAGTGCATCTATCATCGGAATTGACGCTGTAAAAGTGGGTGTAGAAGTTGATGTTTCCGGTGGTTTACCGGGAATTGTGATTTTAGGTTTACCAGATTCAGCCATTCAAGAATCTAAAGAACGGGTAAAAGCAACTTTGAAAAATGCGGGTTTTGCTTTTCCCATCCGGAAAATTGTAATTAACCTGACTCCCGCAGATTTGAGAAAGGAAGGCCCTGCTTTTGATTTACCTATTAGTGTGGGAATTTTAGCAGCTTCTGAACAAGTTAACGCCGATTTGTTGGGAGATTTTTTATTTTTAGGTGAAGTTTCTTTAGATGGTAGTTTGCGTCCGGTTGCTGGTGTTTTACCTATTGCTGCAACTGCAAAACAAATGGGAATTACTGGTTTAGTTGTTCCTGTTGATAATGCCCAAGAAGCGGCTGTTGTCGAAGGATTGACGGTTTATGGTTGCAAAGATGTGGCTAATGTGGTGGATTTATTAAATAATCCTAAAAAATATAAACCTGTCCAGTTAAATAAAGCAGTAGAAACTCCCACAGAAACATCTTTGAATTTAGCAGATTTACAAGATATTAAAGGACAAGCGCACGCCCGCAGGGCTTTAGAAATTGCGGCTGCGGGTGGACATAATCTTATTTTCGTCGGACCACCGGGAAGCGGAAAAACGATGTTGGCAAGGCGGTTATCTGGGATTTTACCACCTTTAAGTTTTTCTGAATCTTTGGAAGTAACACGCATTCATTCTGTGGCTGGATTATTGAAAAATCGAGGTTCTTTGGTGCGCGATCGCCCTTTTCGGAGTCCCCACCATTCCGCATCTGGTCCATCTTTGGTTGGTGGTGGCACTTTTCCCCGTCCTGGTGAAATTTCATTATCCCATAGAGGTGTACTTTTTCTCGATGAATTAACAGAATTTAAAAGAGATGTTTTAGAGTTTTTGCGTCAACCTTTGGAAGATGGTTTTGTGACTATTTCTAGAACTAAACAATCTGTTACTTTTCCGGCACAATTTACATTAGTAGCTAGTACAAATCCCTGTCCTTGCGGTTATTATGGTGATACAATTCAAGGATGTACTTGTTCACCTCGACAACGGGAACAATATTGGGCAAAATTATCTGGGCCGTTAATGGATAGAATTGATTTGCAAGTAGCTGTCAATCGTTTGAAACCCGAAGAAATTACCCAACAACCAACTGGAGAACCATCAAAATCTGTAGCCCAAAGAGTCGAAAAAGCCAGAGAAAAGGCAGTGATTCGGTTTGAAAAAGAAGAAAATTTACAATGTAATGCCCAAATGCAAAGTCGTCATCTTCAGAAATGGTGTAAATTAGATGATGCTAGTCGGAATTTATTAGAAGCTGCTATTAGGAAATTAGGATTATCTGCAAGAGCAAGCGATCGCATTCTTAAAGTAGCACGAACTATTGCAGATTTAGCAGCAGATGAGAATCTCAACCCCCAGCACGTAGCCGAAGCAATTCAATATCGGACAATAGATAGAATGCAATAAAATCCAGAATTGTCAATTATCTGTTGGCTTCCACACCCACCAGGGAATTAATTCCCTGTCTCATAGCTCAAGTCCGTTAAAACGGACTAAGTAGGTTAACAGAAAAATTTAAAGGTATGTGAAGAAAAGTAAAATCGCCCAAAGCTCTCTTCCTGTTCCCAGTTAAGAGTTCTCTGTTCCCTTGCCCCAACGACAATTTTTAACGCCTACCTACTTAGTAAATATTCCTAATATTTAGTCATTAAAAGATAACTTTCGCTATTAGCAAGGAACTTGAGTTCGTTGCTGGATAGAGATTTTACGTTAAGTTGACACCTATGGTGTATGATGTAAAAAGCTAGGGAGAGAGCTTTTTTTCCCTAGCTGATTTGATCCCCTCGTGTTTATAGATCCCACAATTCCCGGAAATAGAGCGATTTTCGGTTTAGATGCCTCCGATATAGCGCAATATCTAATTAATAGGCAAATTATTAGGGTCAATCCCCTGAGATTGCAAATAAGCTATTAGGCGTTCTTTTTCCTCACGTTCCTGTTCAGCCCGTTGGCGTTCCTGTTCAGCCCGTTGGCGTTCCTGTTCAGCCCGTTGGCGTTCCTGTTCAATTTGTTCCACAGCCCAAGGTAACAAATTACTTGTTTTATCCCACCATCTTAACCAATAGCCAGTGCGTCCTTCCTTTGCTCCTCGCCAAGTTCCTAAAAATAGTCCCATTGTCTCAATCCAATGACGACCATTTTCATCTGGTTGCTGTAATTCATAACGGCCATTTTCCAGTTGATAATATTCTAATAAACCGCCATCTGGCTCAAAAATGATGTAAATAGCAACTTGTAAAATGTGTTCATAAAAAAACCATTTTCCTGGCGGATAAGTACGTTTAACTGAATATTCTCCACCGTCTTTATCTGATAAAAACTCCATCACTACTGCTGGTACATCCCCTTCTAAATTGGGTGTATAGCTTTTCCGTTCCGCTAAAATTTCTTTAACAGAAGGCACATATACCCAATCTGGTGCTTTAGCCACAAATTGCTCATTTAATGTAGCACACAGCCCAAAATTGGCAGCAATTAACATCTGTGGTTGAATGAATCCACTGATTTCTAAACTTTCCCGCAAAGCCCCCGCTAATAGTGGCTGTCCTGTATTTTCCACTGGTTCATCCTCTAACTGAAAATCATCGGGTAAGGCTTCCCACGAGATGACCAGTCCAGTCTGTGATTTGGTTTCACTGAGTAGGGTTGCCATAAACGCCACCTTTAGTTGATTTGTTTTTATTGTATCTTATCTACTAAATAATCTGTACCCGGCGCGTCTGTGCGTGAAAAAAAGATCATAAAGATCATATTTTCACTTAATCTAAAAACTCTCCCAAACTTGGCACATTTACCCAACTTCCTCTTTCATGAGATTCATGGGATAAATCCATTAACAATTGCGAATAAACCCCTTCTTTTAAAGAAGGTGTAGTTTGTTCATTATTAGTAATTCCTTTTACCCATTCATCAACAACTCTTAAAAAAGCACAAATTCGCCCATCATGATAATGTTGAGGAAAAAGAAATTGTTGGGGAACTGTTATTTCTTTTAAAGATTCTCCACTTTGAGAACCCCAAATCTGAAAACCATGAATATAGTCTTTTTGATTCTTGCTACCTAAAATTAATGTTCCTTTATCTCCATAAACTTCTATCCAATGAGTTCTTTCTGCATGAACAACCGCACTAATAGAAACTTGGCAAGGTGTACCATTTACCAATTCCAGAGATAATAAACAAGTATCATCAGTATCAACTGATTGTAATTTTCCAGTTGCTGGATTAATTCTTTCAGGAATAGCAGTAATTAAATGAGCGTTTAATTTACTTACTTCTCCAAATAACCAATGAATATAATCAAAAGCATGAGAACCTAAAGAACCTAAAGCACCACCACCTTTTTCTTGACTAGAATACCAATTCCAAGGACGAGATTTATCAGCGCGAGAAGAACCCAACCAATCAATTTTAATTAACCGAATATTTCCTACATAATTTTCAGCCAGCAGTTGGGCGAAAAATTGCCATTCTGGGACAAACCGAAATTCAAAATCTACAGTTGCAATTACATTTTTATCTTTTGCTAACTGATATAATTCTTTAGCTTCAGTGACATTTAAAGTTATCGGTTTTTCTAGTAAGAGATGTTTACCAGCTTGCAAAACCTGTTTAGCCATTTCATAGTGCAAAAATGGCGGTGTGGAAATACTCACAGCTTCAACGGTGGGTAAAGCCAGAATTTCTGTTAAATTGTCCCCAGTGTATGGAATATTATGAGTTGCCGCAATAGTTTTTGCTTTATTAATATCTCGATGATAAATAGCGACAATCTTAGTTTGATGATGTGCTTGAAATGCGGGAATATGAACTTTTTGACCAAACCCCGTTCCAATAACTGCTACCCCAATCATGTTTAGTTTTTGCTAAATTTACTTAATAATAATTGTACCGATTAATTGACTTTTGAGAAAGTTAATGGCGAAACTTATTCATAGACATCTTGTGAAAATTAAATGTGCATTTCATCTAACCATTGTAGAGACGTTACATGGAACGTCTCTACTTTTTTGGAGATGTCTAATAGTTGAAAATAATCGCCATTAAGTTAACAAAGTAAAAATCCTCTAATCTTAGATTGAAACTGAGGCTGGAGGATTAGTGCCATTAGCAAGCAAATCTACATTTTTTGATGCTTCACTTACACGAATAATTTTTGCTCCTAGTTGCTGCAACTTCATATCAAGGCGATCATAGCCCCGATCTAAGTGGTTCAATCCTTGAACTGTGGTTGTTCCAGTCGCTGCCAATCCTGCTATGACTAAAGCGGCAGAAGCTCTTAAGTCTGTGCCTATAACTGGTGCGCCTGATAACATTGGTACTCCCCGGACAAAAGCAGTATTACCTTTAACCCGGATATCTGCACCTAAGCGATTCAACTCAGCAGCATGACGTAAGCGGTTTTCAAAGACCGATTCATTAATGATACTGTCACCTTCGGCTACAGTTAATAAAGCCATGAAAGGTGCTTGCATATCCGTGGGAAACCCAGGATGGGGCAAAGTATCAATATTTATAGCTTTGAGAGTTTTCGCAGGTAAAATGCGTAAACAGTCTGGTGCTTCTTCAATTATTGATACACCAATCTCCTGTAACTTAGCAATAACAGGGATTAAATGATCTGGGACAACTGGGGATAGAAGTATTTCAGAACGGGTAATTGCCCCAGCGATTAACAAAGTCCCTGCTTCAATGCGATCAGGAATAATAGTATAATCAGTTGAATGTAATTTAGGAACACCAACTATAGTAATTGTACTTGTTCCTGCACCTTTGATTTTTGCGCCCATTGAGTTACAGAAGTTAGCTAAATCTACTACTTCTGGTTCTCTGGCAGCATTATCAATGATAGTTTCTCCATCTGCTAGAGTAGCAGCCATCATCAAGGTTTCCGTTGCACCGACACTGGGAGTATCTAAGTAGATTTTCGCGCCGCTTAACCTACCATTATTTCCGGGAACATGAGCATTGCAAATACCATGTTCAATTTGCACCTCCGCCCCCATTGATTGCAGTCCCCTGACGTGCAAATCTACCGGTCTAGCCCCAATAGCACAACCCCCTGGTAAGGGCATTTGTGCTACTCCTAGTCGGGCTAAAATTGGACCAATGGCAAAGAAACTGGCTCGCAGTTGGGTAACGAGTTCATAGGGAGCTTTAGATGTGGTAATTTCCCGCGCATCAACATCTAAAATGTCTCCCTCTCTATTTAAACGTAGTCCCAAAGCTGATAAAACTTGTCCCATCCGATTTACGTCCGCTAATAAGGGAACGTTACGAATCCGACAATCACCGGAACAGAGGAATGTTCCAGCCATGATTACCAGTGCGGAATTCTTAGCTCCGCTAATTTTTACATGACCGCTCAAAGGATGCCCACCAGAGATTTGCAAGACTGCGGAGTCTGCTTCTAGTGAAGACTTGGCATCTGGTAAGCTGCTAGAAGAATTAATAAGCCTACCTCCAAAAGTAAGTAATTATAAAGGTTTGATGTTGGTTTTGATTCTATGTTGATCATCTTCTAGCTAAAAGCAAAGAAGATTTTCCTCTAAGTTGTCAAATGCCATAAAGTCGTTAGATTCTATCATGCCAAATGTCGGCTTGATTGGAAAAATGGAGCTTGTCCAGAGATGAGCAAAATTTTAAAATTGCCCTACATCTATTGTGGCAAATTTTTTCTTGACAAATGAAAATGATTAGGCCATAATGATAAACTGTAAATAAGATTCAATTCCAGCGGAACTGGCGGAATTGGCAGACGCGCTAGATTCAGATTCTAGTGCCTTCACGGGCTTCCGGGTTCAAGTCCCGGGTTCCGCATCTCAATATATCAATTTTGGATTGATCTCAAATCCGAAATTTAAAATCTAAGATTGTGTTAACAAGTTTACAAAATTCTCTAGTTAAACAAATCCGCAAGTTGCACTCCACTAAGGAGAGAAATAAGCAACAGCTATTTTTATTGGAAGGAACTCATTTGCTTGAAGAAGCTTGTGCGGTATCCTATCCCTTAGATGCGGTATGCTGTACTCCTCAATGGCATCAGACACATCCCCAATTATGGGAAGTTATTTGTAGTCAGTGCTATCGCGTTGAAATTGTCAGTCCAGAAGTTTTAGCCGCAATGGCTACAACTGTCAATCCTGATGGTATAGTGGCAATAGCAAAGCGCGACCTAGAAACGGTTCAACGAGAGGCACAACCAAGACAAATTCCTTTTACTGGTTTAGTTCTGGCTTTAGAAACTGTCCAAGATCCTGGTAATTTAGGAACTATGATTCGCACAGCAGCAGCCGCAGGTGCATCGGGTTTGTGGTTAAGTGAAGATAGTGTAGATTTAGATAATCCCAAGGTTTTACGGGCTTCTGCGGGGCAATGGTTTCGCTTAAATATGGCTGTCAGTGAGGATTTGAGAGCTACAGTTCGCCAAAGTCAGCAAGCAGGAATGCAGGTAGTAGCCACATTACCCACAGCCGATTTAACTTATTGGCAGGTAGATTGGTGTAAACCTAGTTTAATATTATTGGGTAACGAAGGGGCAGGATTATCAGCGGATTTAGCCGCGTTGGCAGATATCCAAGTAAAAATTCCCGTGAGTCCGGGGGTAGAATCCTTAAATGTGGGAATAACTGCTGCTTTAATGTTATATGAAGCCCAAAGACAAAGAATTTCCCATTAATTAGTTGATTAATTCCTGCTTTTAGAGAACTCCATAAAAAACATCATCTAAATAGAGTAGGGGTAATTCATGAATTACCCCTACTTTCACGGGGATAAGCTTTAGGGGAATGATATTAAAACAGGATCAATCATTCTATGGAGTTCTCTTAGTCAATATTCAGAGATTTACTACCAACAATTCTTTAGTTATCAATTTTACACATTAATAGGCCAAATTGCCTTTCTTGGTGGACATGAATAAATTAATGAAACAAGGATTAATTTGGTTAGGTGCAGCTACAATTACTTTTAGTTTAATGGCTTGCGATGCCTTCGGCGGGCGTAGCCATCGCCTGTTTACTCCTCAAGGTTATCTGGTTGAGCGGGTAAGTGATGGTGATACATTAGTATTAAAAAGTCCTGATGGTAAAAAGTTCACGGTGCGGTTTGCTTGTATTGATGCACCAGAAATACCTCATTCTCTCAAAGAAAAGAATAGTAAAATTACTAAAAATGTAAATCAGTTTGCTTGGGGTATGAAAGCAAAAATACGAATAGAGGAACTAATCAAACAAACAGACGGTCATGTAAATTTAAATATTACAGATAGCGATAGCGAAGCGCTGCTGCAAGCAGATCGCTATGGTAGAAAAATTGCAGAAGTGCGTTTAAAAGATGGCACGTTTTTACAACAAGTTTTGGTAAAAGAGGGATTAGCTAAAGTATATCGTTCCTATTTAAGCAAATGTCCAAGTAAGGACATAGTACAACAAGCCGAAGCGCAAGCGCAACAGCAGCGCATAGGGATTTGGGGTGATCGGAAATTTATTGATCCTTGGGATTATAGAAAAAGCAAATAAGTGAATTTTTATAAAAACTCACGCAAGAACTCAAAAGGATTATCTTCCCAACAAGGTTCGGGTACTAACCAAACCAATTTACTTTTAATCTCGTTCTCAATTTCATCACTATCATCTCTATCAAATAGTGAAGTTAAAGCTTCCCAATCGCGTTCTCTCAAGGAGTTCAAAGAGGAAACATTTACCTGTAGATTATTAGAGTAATTCACGAGTAGATTTTTGGGTTGATTTTTACAAAAGAAAGCATTATTGCTCAAAGACTAATATTTAGTCGGTTTTACAAAATACCGAAATCATACTGATCATCATTATTATATTTACACTATATAACCTTTCCTGGTTTAATAATCTTTCCTGTCTTGAGTTAAATGGCCTTTGTTCAAAAAATCTCATTTAATTGTCTGAATCAGGATGCTCACCGATTACAGGATTTACAGGATGTTTTTTGATAACTTATGGTTTTATTCAATGAGAGAGAGTATATTTTTATTGTTTAAAAAATCATTAACTATTCACAGAAGATCTATAAATAACAATCCTGTACATCCTTAAATCCTGGACATCCTGATTCAGACAACCACAACAAACAATCTCCAAACAGTAACAAAGTAACTTTACCTATTTGTTAATAAGTACAAACTTGAGAGGAATATTATTAGCTTCCCAATATTCTTTGGCTGAATTTAAAATATCTAATGCTATTTGGTACTGTGTCGGATCAGTTTTAGCAAAAATATCGGCATGATCATATAATATGATATATCTTTGAGCCGGACACCATGTTAAAACTGTTTCACGGATGCTTTGTTTAATGTTTTCCTGTACATCCTTAAATCCTGGATATCCTGATTCTGACTAATTTAACAGCTTAAATTATGCTTACTGGACTTATTTTTATATTTCCTTGATGTTGAGAAATAGAATCTTGTTGTGTAAATTCATCAAATAATTTAAAAAATTCCTCAAAAGCGGTATTTTCATCTTTGGAGAAAAACAAAATAATCTGATCCCAAGTTTGATGAGAAGTAACATTATATTTTTGCTGAACCCAATTTTGAAAACCTGAAAATTCTTGTTCTTGTTGTGTTTGAGGTATTGCTGTTTGACGACGTGCAAAGCAGTAACCAGCTAGAAATGTGCGAAGGTTAGCTATAGTTGCTCGTCCTAAATACATAGCGGGACGTTTTTGGATATTGCGGATTAAATCATATAAATCAAGCATAATGTTCCTCCTGTTTAAAATTCGGTTTCAGTGATTTGAAATTCTCCACCTAAATCTTGTACAGCACAGTAGATGTTCAAAAAACAAATTATTAACTAACTATTCACAGAAAAGCTCTAAATTGCCATCCTATACATCCTCAAATCCTGGATATCCTGATTCTGACTAATTTAATTGTATCTCATTTGTTGTTATGAAAGATCAGGGTTTAATTTATGCTGTAACGGCTGATATTCATTTTGTTCAAGCTGGTTTTGTGGCTTTATTAAGGAAGCTAGAGAATTAATTTACTCTGAGGATTTTCAGGATATTTTTTGTCTGAATCAGGTGGTTATCGAGCGAAGTCGAGATAATGTCCACCGATTAAAGGATTAACAGGATGATAAAATATAAAATGGACGATTGCTAATAAAATTCTATAAATCTTAAAATCATGTAGATGATAATTTTAACTTTCTTCAAGTATTGTGTTATAATTAATTCAGAGTTAGAAGAGTAAAAATATCATGATTTTAGCTGTTAAAAATGCTCTTT
>JAKOGY010000208.1 GCA_028658405.1 Dolichospermum sp. ST_sed8
TTGCTTCTTCCAGTCACCTTTGAGAAGAGGAACACGAACAATTTGTCCTGTTGGTGTTTTTGCTTCTGTACTATCTTGATTCTGAGTAAGAAGTTGATGTAACTCTTTGATGTAGGAATTAGATAAGCTTCTCTGTCCACCAACAAAATCAAATAATCCTTCAATTGCTGCTTCTTGATCTTGGATGAGAGATACAATTTGCTTGATTGGAGGATTGGCAGGATTATTAGGATTATGAGCAATCAGAGCCTCATTAATTCCTTGTTCAATTAGTATACGGGTGATTCCTCTGTCTAGGGTATATAGTCCTTCAATAATTCCCGTTTCAATAGCAATCTCTCGACATAACCTTTCCATAAAGGTTTTAAATTCTCCAGAGGAACGCAGCCGTTCTGCTTGTTCATTCCAAACAGTGACTAAAGGTGGTAACTCAGAACTTGCTAAATTTTTCCAATTTGATGGTAAATTTTCTATTGGTTGCCACTGCATAACTAATTTCCGAAAAACTTAATAAATAGTTTAATATGATAGATTGCTCTCACTCTACATCAAAAATGCGATCGCTCTCAAATCTATATTAGATAATGCGATCGCTCTTTTCAGTCTATATTTAAGGCTATGGGAGATACCGAACAGGATTTGCTCCTGCTTCAGCAAAGTCGTTCCAATTCAAGTTAGTTTTCCCTATATATTGAACATGAGTTAATTGAATCTTATGTCGCTTATTTTCTTCGATAAATTTTATACCAGCATGATTGCCAATATATAAAGTATTTTTCTCATCGTCATGCACGTAAATAATGACTCGATCAATTGAATGACTCGGATCAATCTTCCAATCTCCTGTTAAAACTGAATTATCATCACTAAATTCAAGCAACGTACCATCAGTAAAAATAACCATGATATTTTCACCAGGTTTAATGAAATCACGAGCTTTCATATCTAATTCCTCAAAAAATGTAAATTGTAGACAGCAGGAGATTATTATTTCCTGGTAGTAGAAATACAGGGTTAGTTTGTTTTTGTCAATCTATTCAAATAGAACACATTTATAACCTGTCTGCAATTTGACTGCATCTTTGAAGCCCCATACATCGGTATTGAGACGTGCCAAATCACCTTCTGTAATTCCCTTGACGTAAACGCACTTTTCACCAGCCCAAAGCTCATAACCCGTCTCGCTTCTTCCTAAAAAAGTTCGAGATGATGTGGAGAAAGATGAAGTTGATGTATTTGATGCTGAAGTCGAATTTGACGAATTTGATGTTTGTTTTTTCAAATTTCTAACATTTTTTTGTCCAAATGCTAATACTAAGTTCTTTTGAAGAAATTCAGATGCCTTAACTCCTCGACAACATGGCTCGTCGTGTTTCCAAGGAGTATCCCCTTGAACTACAGTTGTATCAATACCATAGGGTTGACTATCTTTATTACTTAAAATAATTGACCAACAATCTTGACAAATATTAGCTGTTTTATTTACTAAAGGATTGTATGCAGGAGCAGATTGAGAAATATCAACATATTTAGCAGGGTTAGATTTGACAATTGAAATAAGGCTTTGGGTATACATAGTTAGATTAACTTTATCTCCTTGGGAGAGTTTATCCCATCCAGTTTTTGGAATAATTAGGCTGACGACAGGTACAGGTGTAAGTCCACCTCGAACTTGATAAATTCCCTTTAAACTATTAAAAACCTGCTGACCACGAATGGTTTGTCCTTTCTGAAGTTTTGACTGTTGCTGTTTCAAATTTTCAACATTTTTTTGTGCATAGACTAAGTTCTTTGGATAAGTTACCATCCTTTGTTTTACTATACCATAATTTGGACTTGTTGATGATACAGTCTTCATGAAATTGATAGCTGCCTGCCATTCACTAACTACTTTATTCCACTGATCTAAAGTCTTTGCATTTTGAGCTAGTTTTGCTGCATTAGTAGCTTTATTAACTCCATCTGAAAATCGGTCAATTGGAGGTAAAGCTACTGGAGAAGATATAGGAGAAATAACAACTTCAGGAGATGGTGATGTTAACTTTTGAAACCAATTTTGTATTCCTTGAATAGTTAGCATACTCAAGACAAGAAATATTATTATAGTTAATAATTTTAGCCATCTTGGAAATCTTGAAAATACCTTTTTAAAAAATCTAATTAAATAAATTATTATCTGTGAGAATACCTTCCAAAAAAGTCTCATTAGATAAAGTGTTGTTTTTTTATAATCAATTTTAGGAAATTTCATAATCTAATATCCTCCCGAATGCACTCATACTAACAACAATAGAAAAAATGATTGGTAATATAACAACTCGTAGCTTTAAATAATAAAACTACGAGTTGTTATTATCTGAATAATAACAAAGTTTGTAAAAATCTGTCTATGTGTAAAGCACTTAAATACTATATTTGTAATTTATACCTTATACCTTATAATTCATTACTGAAGATAAGTTAATTGAGGCTTTGGGACTTCCTCCCCGTCATCTTGGTGACTGTTCACAAAAGAAGGAATAAGATGTCTCACGCAGAGACACAGAGGCGCAAAGAGAGAAATAAACTCAGTAATTACTTATGAAAACAAATACTACCCATACCTTAAACATATCTGCGGATGGATTTACTTTTGATTCGGCTACGGGGGAAAGTTATACGCTTAATTCCTGCGGCTGTTTTATTATTCAACAGTTGCAAAAACAACAAAGCAAACAAGAAATTATTATGATAGTTCATTACGGCGATTTTTGGTTAAGGAAATTAACTAGTATCAACAAATTGTAATTACCTTAACAGAAATTTTATAACTAATGTAGGAAATTGATAGAATTATTCGCGGTTTTTCCATAAAGTAAGAACTGGTAACATTAACCAATATTAATTCCCTATCTACATTGCAAACCCAAAATATCCCCCATTTACCCCTCTCCCCTCATGGTGCAAAAATAATATTAGGAAACAATATTACACCAGAACAATTAGTAATTCCTCTTGCACCCACTCCCACAACAATGTTTGGACCCCGTGCAGCTTGTTTATTATTACCAACTGGACCATTATGGGTAGCAGATACAGGACATCATCGTTTATTAGGGTGGCAAAATTTACCCACAGAGGATAATCAACCTGCTGACTGGATAATAGGACAACCAGACTTTTATACCGAAGGACAAAACGCCAAAGGTACACCAGGAAAATCTACATTTAGTGTACCCACAGGTATTTGTAAATGTGGTAATGGTTTAGCCGTTGCAGACGCTTGGAATCATCGCATTTTAATCTGGTATAATATTCCCAAAGATAGTCATATTCCCGCAGATTTAGTATTAGGACAAAGTAACTTTATTGATAATATACCTAACAGGGGAAGTCAACAACCTGCGGCTAATACACTACATTGGCCTTACGGTATTTTCTGTTATGAAAATAAATTATTTGTAGCTGATACTGGAAATCGTCGGTTATTAATTTGGAATCAATTACCCACAGAAAATGGCCAACCTGCGGATATAGTTTTGGGACAACCAGATATGATATCACGCAATGAAAATGGGGGTGGTTCTCCTACTGCTTCCAGTATGCGTTGGTGTCATGATATCACCCTTTGGGAAGATAATTTAGTTGTCACTGACGCTGGTAATAACCGGGTGATGATTTGGGAGGGAATACCCATAGAAAATAATGCTCCTTGTGCGGTGGTTTTAGGACAAAAAAACTTTAATTTTGTGGAATTGAATCAAGGAGTTTATTTCCCGACTGCAAGTAGTTTAAGTATGCCTTATGGGGTAGATATTACAGGAGATTGGTTAATAGTTGCTGATACAGCTAATTCCCGGTTGTTAGGATGGAAGAAACGAGAATCCATTTTATTATTGCAGGGTGCGAATGCTGATGGTGTGATTGGACAAGATAACTTTACAAATAAAAGCGAAAATCTTAATTTTGGACTACCAACAAGACGAAGTTTAAATTGGTGTTATGGAATTAAGGTTTATGGAGAAACTGCGGTGGTTTCTGATTCTGGAAATAATCGCGTTTTGATTTGGAAGTTTTAATTATCTCACGCAGAGGAGGAAAAATGAGAATAGAAGAGGTGAGGGTTCGTGGAATTGTTCAAGGTGTAGGTTTTCGTCCTACTGTGTATCGTTTGTCCAGGGTCTTGGGGCTAAAGGGTGATGTTTGTAATGATGGTGCAGGGGTGTTAATTCGGGTTTCTGGTAGTGAGGAGGAAATAACGAATTTTGTAGAGAAATTATATCAAGAATGTCCTCCTTTAGCAAGAATTAATGAGGTGATTAGAAGTCTTTATTTAGGGGAGTTTGATTTTAATGACTTTGCGATTTCTCCCAGCGTTAATAGTGTGGTAAAAACTGAAATTTCTCCTGACGCTGCAACTTGTCCCCAATGTCAAAAAGAGATTTTTGATCCTTTTAGTCGTTATTTTCGTTATCCCTTTACTAATTGTACTCATTGTGGTCCAAGGTTGAGTATTATTCGCGCTATTCCCTACGATAGAAATAACACCAGCATGGTAAATTTTTCGATATGTAAGGAATGTGAGCAGGAATATCAAGATGTAGAAAATCGTCGTTTTCATGCTCAACCTATTGCTTGTCATGTATGTGGACCGCGTGCATGGTTGGAAAGGGCTGACGGTAAACCTGTGATTGCTGATATGTTTTCTATGTTGGATGATGTGGATGCTGTTTGTACTTTATTACAAAAGGGTGAAATTGTTGCTATTAAAGGTTTAGGTGGGTTTCATTTAGCTTGTATTGCAACTTTAGAAAATGCAGTTCAAAAACTCAGAAACCGGAAACAACGTGATCATAAACCTTTGGCTTTAATGGCAAAAGATATTAATATTATTTCTGAATATTGCCATATTAATGATTTAGAAAAAGAATTATTAACCAGTCCTGCTGCACCAATAGTTTTATTAAATATTAAAGATAATAGTAAGTTAGCATCTGCCATAGCACCAGGACAAAATACTCTAGGTTTTATGCTACCTTATACGCCTCTACATCATTTAATTCTTAGAAGAATGAAAGTACCAATAGTATTAACTAGCGGCAATATTTCTGATGAACCACAATGTATAGATAATGAAGACGCAAAAGATAAATTATCAAAAATAGCTGATTACTTTCTTTTACATAATCGAGATATTGTTAATAGAGTAGATGATTCTGTAGTTAGAGTTATTGATAATCAAATTCAAACCCTCAGAAGGGCTAGAGGATATGCACCTGCACCAATTATTTTACCATCTGGATTTGAAAAAATACCACCAATTTTAGCAATGGGTAGCGAGTTAAAAAATACCTTTTGTTTATTACGAGAAGGGGAAGCAATTTTATCACAACATTTAGGAGATTTAGAAAACGCAGCCGTATTTAATGCTTATCAAGAAACATTGAATTTATATTTAAACTTATTTGCCCATAAACCAGAAATAATTGCTATTGATAAACATCCAGAATATCTATCGTCTAAACTTGGTAAAGAACTAGCAACGGGTAACAAAATTAAATTAGAGGAAATTCAACATCATCATGCCCATATAGCAGCTTGTATGGCAGAAAATCAAATTTCTCTAGATACAAAACCCATTTTAGGAATAGCATTTGATGGTTTAGGTTATGGTGAAGATGGTCAATTATGGGGTGGAGAATTTCTATTAGCAGATTATCAAAGCTTTCAACGTTTAGCGACATTTAAACCCATGGCAATGATAGGAGGAGAACAGGCAATTTATCAACCTTGGAGAAACACATATTCTCAACTAATTAATGCTTTTAGTTGGGAAGAAATAAAAGGAAAGTACGGTGATTTAGAAATAATCAAATTTCTAGAAAATAAAAACCCCAAACTACTCAAGCAAATTATAAAAAAAGGTATTAATTCACCCTTGACATCATCAGTAGGGAGATTATTTGATGCAGTAGCAGCCGCAATAGGTATTTATCCAGAAAAATGTAGTTATGAAGGACAAGCAGCTATAGAAATGGAAGCCATAGCTGATCTAAATATCTTAAATAATGATAAAGAAACTCTAAATTATTCTTTTAACGTAGAAAAATCAGATAATATTTATTATATAGATACATCTCCAACATGGCGAGAAATCCTCAATGATATCAAACAGCACATTTCATCATCAGAAATAGCTGCAAAATTTCATAAAAGTTTAGCAATTACCATTGTCACAACAGTTAAACAACTGAGAAAAGAACATGAATTTCATCAAATAGCACTAACAGGAGGAGTGTTTCAGAATCAAATTTTATTACAACAGGTAAAAATGCGACTAGAAAAATTACAAATAAACGTCCTCACCCATAGTATAACACCTGCAAATGATGGAGGATTATCACTAGGACAAGCCATAATTGCAGCCGCTAAATACTTAAAGAAATAACATAAAACCTCTGTGTTCTCTGTGGTTCGTAAATCTTAAAAAAGGAAAATCCAAATGTGTTTAGGAATACCCGGACAAATAACAGAAATAACCAATCATGAACACAAACTAGCAATAGTTAATATTGGAGGAGTCACAAGACAAATAAACATAGCTTGTATAGTAGACGAACAACACCCTCCCGAAAAATGTATAGGAGATTGGGTATTAGTTCACGTTGGTTTTGCAATGAATAGAATCAACGAACAAGAAGCAGCAGAAACATTACAATTACTGCAAGAAATAGCCCAGTCCTACACTTAAAATTTCTTCTCTTCCTTCTTCCTTCGTGTCCTTCGTGCCTTCGTGGTTTATTAAAAATTAATATGAAATATGTAGAAGAATTTCGCAACCCCAAAAAAGCCCAAGCCCTCCAAAAAGAAATCCAAAAACTCAGCCAACAAATAGACAAACATATAAAAATAATGGAAGTATGTGGAGGACATACCCATGCTATTTTCAAATACGGAATTGAAGAACTATTACCCGATAATATTGAATTAATTCATGGTCCTGGTTGTCCAGTTTGTGTCATGCCTAAAGGTAGAATAGACGATGCGATCGCCCTTTGTCAAAATCCTCAAATCATCTTTACCACATTTGGCGACGCAATGCGCGTACCTGGTGCAAAAAGCAGCCTCTTACAAGCCAAAGCTCAGGGTGCAGATATTCGCATGGTTTACTCACCCTTAGATAGCCTCAAAATAGCCAAAGAGAACCCCAATAAAGAAATAGTCTTCTTCGGTTTAGGCTTTGAAACTACTGCCCCCAGTACCGCATTTACCATACTCCAAGCAGCCGCAGAAAATATAACTAACTTCAGTATGTTTTCTAATCATGTATTAGTAATTCCCGCCCTTCAAGCATTATTAGAAAACCCCGATTTACAACTTGATGGTTTTGTTGGTCCTGGTCATGTAAGTATGGTCATAGGTACAGAACCTTATGAATTTATTTCCCAAGAATATCATAAACCAATAGTTATTTCTGGATTTGAACCATTAGATATATTCCAATCAATTTGGATGTTATTAAAACAAATAGTAGAAAATCGTTGTCAAGTTGAAAATCAATATAATCGCTTAGTCGAACCAGCCGGAAATAAAAACGCATTAACAGCTATAAATCAAGTTTTTACAGTGCGAGAAAAATTTGCCTGGAGAGGTTTAGGAGAAATACCCAATTCCGGTTTTAAAATCCGCGAAAAATATGCCCAATTTGACGCTGAAGTTAAATTTACAATTCCTAACTTAACGGTAGCAGATCATAAAGCTTGTCAATGTGGAGAAATTCTCAAAGGAGTTTTAAAACCTTGGCAATGTAAAGTATTTGGAACGGCTTGTACCCCAGAAACACCCATTGGAACTTGTATGGTTTCCTCCGAAGGTGCTTGTGCAGCATATTACAAATATGGGCGACTTTCAACTATGGCAAAAAGAGATAAATCAGGTGTATCCCCAGAACCCTTATCAGTCTAAATTGCACAATTTGAGGAAAATTATATGGCTTATGTAACTGTCCAAATTAGTAAGGGTAACTCCATAGAAAGAAAGCGAAAATTAGTTAAGGCTGTGACTGATGCTTTAGCCTCCACTTTAGACACTAAATCAGAGTCAATAATTGTTCATATTGAAGAAATTGAACGAGAAGATTGGGCAGTTGGTGGTGTTTTGCAATACGACAAAAACAACAATAAGCGCGAAGACAGAGATGATAGAGATGATAGGGACGACAGAAATGATCGAAAAAATAGGTAAATAGTTGAAAATGACAGGCATATTGCCTGTCGAAAATACAAAATTTATAGTTATAAAACAATTTAAAAATGACAATTATTCCCAATCAAAATTCACTGTTTCAAAAAATCGAACAAGTCCGTCGGCGGCAGGGAAAAGTCCGTGATACCCATATTAATCTCGCCCATGGCAGCGGTGGTAAAGCCATGCGTGACTTGATAGATGATGTATTTGTCAAAACCTTTAATAATCCCATTCTTGCCCAGTTAGAAGACCAAGCCACAATTGATTTAGCCAGTCTTTCTCAACATGGAAATAAATTGGCATTTACTACAGACTCCTATGTAGTAGATCCTTTATTTTTTCCTGGTTCAGACATAGGAGAACTAGCAATTAATGGCACAATTAATGATTTAGCAGTGAGTGGTGCAAAACCTTTATATCTCACCTGTAGCATGATTTTAGAAGAAGGTTTACCAGTAGAAACATTACGTCGTGTAGTTTCAAGTATGCAGAAAGCCGCACAAAAAGCTGGAGTGCAAATAGTTACAGGAGACACAAAAGTTGTTAATCGTGGTTGTGCCGATAAACTATTTATTAATACTGCGGGAATTGGTATAATTGCCCCAGGAATTGATATTTCTGCTCGCAATATTCAACCAGGAGATGTAGTAATTATTAACGGAGAAATCGGAAATCATGGAACAGCCATTTTAATTGCTAGAGGAGAATTAGCATTAGAAACAAATATAGAAAGTGACTGTCAACCATTACATGAATTAGTTGCTGAAATTATCAAAGTTTGCCCCCAAATTCATGCCATGCGAGATGCAACTAGAGGAGGTTTAGCCACAGTATTAAATGAATTTGCCCTTACAGCAAACGTAGGTATACGCATTAATGAAAATGCAATTCCTATTCGAGAAGAAGTAAATGGAGTGTGTGAAATATTAGGTTTAGATCCCTTGTATTTAGCTAACGAAGGAAAATTAGTCATAGTTGCACCACCTGAAAAAGCTGATTTAATTTTATCAACAATGCAAAATCACCCCACAGGAAAACAAGCATCTATCATAGGTGAAATTATCCCCACACCACCAGGGATAGTTCTCTTAAAAACAGCCTTTGGTGCAGAAAGAATAATTGATATGCTAGTAGGAGATCAACTTCCACGAATTTGTTAATTTTATGAATCAGTGATATAATACTAGACAATAATTATTTGCAATCAGAAAATAACTAAGTAATTATGGAAACAATCAAAAAGAGAAAATATATTTATTGGCAAGATGAGGATATGTTTATCGGCTACTTAGAAGAATATCCTGATTATTGGACACAAGGAAATTCTTTAAAAGAACTCCAAAACAATTTATTAGATTTGTATCACGAATTTAGCAGTAATAATATTCCGGCTATTAGAGGATGAATGAACAAGTTTTTAATGTATAAACAAACCCCTCTTGTAAACCTCTCCCCGAAGCGGAGAGAG
>JAKOGY010000209.1 GCA_028658405.1 Dolichospermum sp. ST_sed8
TCATACAAATCAAGAAAATCATAGTTCAGACAAAATCATCTAAATCAAACAAATCAAGAAAATCATAGTTCAGACTTCACTCCCTACGGTACTAAAAATAACTGTTTTTATAAGTTGTTCATGATAGGAATAGATGAACCGCTTCACTGCAAGTGAAATTCTAAAAATGAACACCAATATAGATAATTTCAACTCAGTTCGTAAACCTAAAATTTTCAATCAATCAGCTAGTTTTGTAGAAGGTTGGTATTGGGTATTACTTTCTCAATCTTTGCAAGTGGGTGATGTCAAATCAGTGACAATTTTTGGTAAAGATTTAGTAGTATATCGTGGTAAAGATAGACGTGCAGTTATCCTAGATGCTTACTGTCCTCACATGGGTATGAGTTTAGCTGAAGGTAAAATTGAGGGTAATGAATTACGCTGTGTTTTACATCGGTGGAAATTTGATGCAGAAGGTATTTGTGTTGATGTTCCTAATTTAGATGAACCCGTAGCCCTCAAAGCTAAAACTTGGCCAGCAGCAGAACAATATGGAATGATTTGGGTTTGGACTGGGGAAACTCCTCAACAACCGTTACCTTTTGTTTTAGATTGGGAGAATCAAGATTTTGATTTTTCTCTTGGTTCGCAATTTAGTATGGATTGTCATCCCAATGTGTTACTTCTTCAGAGTATTGATACTCAACAAATTAATATAGTTAATAAATTACCATTAAAGATGGTTTTGAAGAAACAAGAACTAAATCAAAATGCGATTATTTTTAGCACTATTACAAATATTAATGGTAAATCATTTTGGTTAAGTCTCTACCGTTGGTTTTTTAATAATTCTCTTAATTACAGTATTTGTTATTGGTATGGGACAACAAGTATAATTTCCTTTACTAATGATTCTACCCATTTACATATAATACTCACAACTCGGATATTACCAAACGGTAAAACTCAAGGTCAAACCCTATTAATGTCAAAAAAACGTAAAGGTATTTTAGGGAACTTGATTAATAAATTGATGTTATTGGTAGGGAAAACAATTAGCGATCGCTTACTCAAAACCAATGATAGAATTTTACAAACCATGCAGTTTGATTTAAAAACTCCCATCAAAGCAGATTTATCAATTATACAATTTATTAATCATTTAGAACAACAAAAACCCCTCACATGGGAAACTTGGCTATTAGTGCGCTCGCGGGAACGAGAAGGAGAAGTGCGTGAAGAGAGAGAAAAACGCGAAAAATGGCGAGATGAGTTAGTTAATGACTAAAAAATCTAGGTTTTGACAATAAAAATGAAGTGGACTGGCCACTTCATCAATTCCCAGGTAAAATCTGAATACAAGTATAACGACTTGGAAATTTTAAAATAGTATAAATACATACTAATTTTCGTATTTCACTATTATTTAGGGTTTGCATAAAAGAAAGAAAAAGCATTGATAGATAAAGGTTTAGAGAGTTTTACACGCAAAAAAGTGCAAGATTCTTAACAATAGATGTTTAAAACCCTTGCATTTTAACTAAAAATAACCGCGTAAATGTGAGAGCTAATAGCCCAACTCTTCCTTCTTCCTTCTTCCTTCTTCCTTCTTCCTTCGTGTCCTTCGCTCCTTCGTGGTTCATTAACTCCTGTAGGGGCGTATAGCGATACGCCCCTACCAACCATCACGAAAAGACTTTTATGGCTTACACCACGCTACGCTATCAGCAAGACCTATTTAGTCTTTACACCCTGTGGAATCAGGATATTTTTCAGTAATTTAGGAATTTGAGATAGACTATCAGCGACAGGGATTTTTGCAGAGTTAAAAGCAGCTAATTTACTTTCGGCTGTGCCAAAGTTTGCAGAACGTCCAATTACACTTGCTAAAGTCCCTGTTTGTTGCCAATTTTTGGCTGGTGGTGCGTGTATACCAGCAATATAGGCAATTACAGGCTTATCAATTGCTTCAGTAATATATTCTGCTGCTGCTTCTTCGCTTCCCCCACCAGGTTGGCCGATTAAAACAATCGCTTCTGTGGTGTCATCTTCATCGAGAATTTGTAACCATTGGAGGAAAGAAGAACCAACAATAGCATCACTACCAATACTGACACTAATTGACTGTCCCAAACCCGCTTTTGTTAATTCCCAAGCTACTTCATAAGTGAGGGTACTACTCCGGCTGACAATTCCCACAGAACCGGGTATATAAAATTCGCTAGGTTGAGTACCCAGGAGAATTTTACCAGGAACAATAATTCCCGGACTATTAGGTCCAATAATCAAAGTTTCACAAGCTTCTGTTTTGCGAAGTAGTTGTACCATATCCAATGGTGGTACACCTGCGGTAGTAATAATAATTTGGGGAATATTAGAGGCGATCGCTTCTAATGCTGCATCCAAAACTTGATAAGGTTGAACACATATAATAGCTGTGTCAATTTGTCCAAATTTGGTAACAACCTCCTCTACTAAATCAAACACTGGTAGATTATATATTTGTTGTCCACCATAGCCAGGATTTACACCGGCTACTAAATTTGTACCATAAGCTTGCATTTGAGCAATATGAGTTGCTGATATAAATTCACAAAATCCCTGAATTAAAACTTTACTTTCTGGCGTTAAGTTCATAGTTGTCAGTTGTTAGTTGTCAGTTGTCAGTTGTCAGTTGTCAGTTGTCAGTTGTTAGTGGTAATTATTCATAATTTTTTCCTTTTATTTCTTACCAATTACCTATTACCAATTACCTATTAGCTATTAGCTTTTTTAACTACAGATAACTTAGCTAAACGAACTGCTTCTTTGACTGCTTCATCTAAATTTTCTAAAACTATGAGCGATTGATTAGAGGTTTTGAGTGTGGCTAAATATTCCCTAACAGAATTAAATTCAGAACCTGCTAAACGGAGAACTAAATGAGGTAACTCAAACTGATGCTGACTTTCATTACCATTAGAGACTTGCATCTGAGGTGTAATTTTGCTTCTGTCTGACTGGAGAAATTTGGTAATAATTTCTGGGAGTTGTTCAACTTGAGGAATAGTCCCCAAAAAATTGACTAAAATAACTTGACTGCTCTGATCATCAGCCAAATTTGTTAAACTACTAATTAGGCGATCGCAAAAATTTGTTGGTACAGTATCACCCATAAATAAATGGCGCAAATTAACGCATTTACCAGGTTTACCATGAGCATTAATAATTGCATCTAATGTTGTTAAGACAGAACCTTTCCCATTGCCTAAAATCCCAATTTTCCCCCGCATTTCTAAGGTATCCACAGTGCTGAATAAGCTAGTTCTTCTTTTATCACCGAGACGACGGACAATCATTTTCGCAGCCATATCGGCTATTTCAGGATGACGGTTAATAGCCCGTTCATTCACCCTCACCTTACCATTGAGAGCCATCACTTGGCCAACAGCGTTCACACCTAGAGGATGAATCTCTACCAAGTCCAAATCTTTTTGAACAAATAACTGGTATAATTTCTCCACAATATCGCTCACAGATTGCATCAAAGCCCCCTGTAAACCCATCTTTAAAGCCAGTCGTCTGGCATAAAATGGCGAAAATTCCTGTTCTACAACTACGTGCTGAATTTTTTCCCCGGCTGTCTCCCATTCGATATTTGCTTCTGTGCAACCCAATAAAACGGGACGGCAGAGCGCAGTATCTAAAACTACAGCTAGATAAAATTCCTCCTGAGCATCATACTTTGATTCTGCCAGTAAGACTTCTGGCAATTGTCCCCAAATTGGTAAATTAAATATATTCTGTGCGGCAGCAATGGCATCAATCGTAGTTTCTACAATCCTGACTCCACCGGCTTTTTCCCTTTCCCCAGCTTGTACCTGAGATTTCAGCACAATCGGGTAACGAATTTTTAACCGTTTTAAATCCGTGGGATGGTCTATTCTTTGAGATGGTAAAACAGGAATGCCAATTTTACCAAACCATTCTTTAACTTGGTACTCCAATAAATCCATTGAGACACACCTTGTATTGACAAGTCCAACTCACTTTCTCTGATGCTATCTGATATTTTGCCCAATACCGAAAATTATAGAATTTGGTTTCACCGAACTGAAAAATTTATTTGGCAATTGGATTGTCTAATTTATAATCTAACTGTATAAAAAAATAGAAGTCTAAATCATCACCCTTGATTGTGTTGTTCGTGACAAATTTAACCTTCTGCTAGAAACTGATTCTATTGGATGTAAAACTAGTAGTCTGTCAAGAACTAATTGACGGGTTCATTTGTTGCCATTTTGATTCTTCCTTCTTCCTTCGTGTCCTTCGTGCCTTCGTGGTTCGTTTCTTATCCGTCAAAATTTATTTGACAGACTACTAGTACAGTCCGGCGTAAGTTAATGAACCATTCCGAATCTGACAAAAAGCTGATGCTGTATTCATTCTAAATTCTAAATTCTAAATTCCGCCCTGGGGTACTAGAGTTTAAATTTTACTCCCAATTCTTTCAATTCCCGGTTTTCAGTGTCCATTTCCTTTGTTCTCAGTTCCTTTGATAATCAAAACTATATAGAAAGAGTGGCGGTAACGCTTTATGAAAGCAACAGTTCAACAAGAAGATCTACAAGTTTTAGGCAATATCTTACAGGAAAGATTAGTGGCTCAAGTGCTTGATAGTCAAGATTTCCAGGTGAAATGCGCTGTCAAAAATGATGAATTGATGATTTTAACTCAACACCCTAATGGGGTGACAGTTGACACACAGCAAGTTTTCGAAGTGTTAGAACAAGCACTACAATGGCAATTTAACTACCAAACCCAACGAGTACAATTTTTCTTGAGAGTTTCTGGAGAAAAGCGTCCCTATGCTCAACATTTTCTAGATTTTCAAATTCCCACAGTAGAACCAGAAAGGGAAACTGAGGATGATTTTCCAATTCCCATAGTAGACACAGAAAAGAAAACTGACTATGATTTTTCAGTTCCTACAGTAGACAAAGACAGAGAAACCGTAGAAATAGGGAGAGAAAGAGAAACTCTCTTTATGTCTTTTGATCATCAAGAACCATCATCTCCATTAACAGAAACGGAAGAAGAAACCATTCTGGATTCATTTGTCTCCAGTTCTCAAGAATCTTTCTCAGATTATGCACTACCAGACTCAAATTTATCGCTGGGTGAATCTGAGGAGATTGAGGATGTGGAAGAAAAGTTTGATCCTTTTGCCAATATCCCAGATAAACCCAAAAAAAGACTATTCTCCCTATCATTTCCAATGATGGGTACGGCTGTAGTTATCGCCATGGTTTCCGGTGGTGGTGCGGTTGTTCTCCATCGTGGTTGTGTAATCTCTGAATGTAAAGAATTGCAAACAGCACAACAATTTAAAAATGATTATCAGCAGCAGATTAAGCGGACTAAATCACAGAAAGATTTGTTAGTGGTGGAACAAAAACTAGATGGGGTAGTTGCAGAGTTGCAAAATATTCCTCAATGGTCTCCCCGTTATCAAGACTCTCAGTTATTAATTACGAGTTTTTCGGAACAGTCCACAAAAATTAACCAGGTGCTAAAAGCCTTACAAATGGCATCCTTGGCACAGAAAAAAACTCAAGCTCCCCCTAAGAGCTTGGATGAGTTACGCAGCACACAAAACCTCTGGAGACAGGCAATCACCTCATTAGAGTTAATCAAGCCTAGTAATGAACTCTATGGACTGGTAAAAGCTAATTTACCAACCTATCAAAATACTTTAAAAAGTGTTAATGATCAGTTGCTGAAAGAAGAAACGTGGCTACAAAAAATTGCTACTGCCAAAACTGCCTCAGAAGCAGCTACCAAACTGCAAATGAATGCTAAATCTGCTCCTGAATGGCAAAGGGTAGAATCTAATTTCCAAACAGCTATTAATACCCTAAAAATTATTCCTATAAATAGTTTAGGATCTGAGGATGCACGCAAGCTGTTAGCAGAATACCAACCACAGATTATTGTGGCACGAAGTCGAGCCAAAAAGGAACAATTAGCAGCCGCATCCTATCAACAAGCTATCAAAGCTGCTATTCAAGCCAAAATCTATGGTAATCAAAATCAATGGGCAGGTGCAGTCAAGGCTTGGGAACAGGCTGTACAAAGTTCTAAACAAGTAAGTCAAGATACTTTCTATTTCAATCAAGCTAAAGCCCTAATTGATCCCTATACAGCATCTCTTAAACAGGCTCAAGAACAATTCCAAATCTATGGTGATTTAACCCAAACTCGCGCTGAACTTAATACCACTTGTACCAGTAGAATTAAGATTTGTACTTTTACTATCGAGAATCAGGAAATTAAAGTAAATTTAACTCCTGAATATGACCGATTATTTCAAGCTAATAATCCACAAATACAAAGTCATTTCCAAAGTTTGAAAGATGCTCTCAAGGTCATTAGTCAAAATGCTAAACTTCCTGTATTTATCTATAATGCCCAAGGACAGGAAAGATATATGCGGCAACTACAGTAGGGAATTAGTAATATCTTAGATCCCCGACTTCTAAGAAAATTAATGTTAACAAATGATATAGGATTCCTGTTTGATTTTTGAAGATATACGTAGGGTGGGCATTGCCCACCAAAACCCTCTCACGGTGGGCATTGCCTAGGCTGTTGACTTTGTGTGTTTTTGAGGGATTTTTCAGAAAATTATTCGTGTTATTTTTTGTTTGTGGGAAAACACTCCAACAGCCATTTTCCTGCAAGAACACACGACATATTTTTTGCATGAAGCCTTATGGGGTAAAGGGTTCAAAGTCAACAGCCTAGGCATTGCCCACCAAAACCCTCTCACGGTGGGCATTGCCCACCCTACAAGACCTAAAATTTTTCAAAAATCAAATATTATTCCTATAGATATAAAAAAGAAGTCGGGGATATTTTCTAATCTTAAATCTCAGCTAAATCAGCACTAGCAGAAGTACGTTTTAACATGAATACAGCGATAACAATACCAACAATAGCTAATCCCGCAGTAGGATAAAAGAAATTGGTATAACTGCCGAAAATATCCCTAATTTTACCAGCTAATAACGTTCCCCCTAAAGCTCCCATACCGTAAGCTGTGAAGACAACACCGTAATTTTTCGCGTAATCTTGGGGCGGAAACATGATTAAAGTAGATGTAGGAGCGATCGCTAACCAACCTCCTAAAGCTAAGTAAAATAGAGAAAAAGCGACTAAATAAGTTAGTACGCTGCCCTCTCCTGCACTAAGCATCATAATTGAGCCAATTAAAATCAAAACAAAGGAAACTATTGCCCCTAGCTTGGGTGAAAATTTGTCTGTGAACCAGCCAAAAAACAAGCGTCCCACACCGTTAAATACAGCGAATAAAGAAACTGTACTCGCGGCTGTAGCGGCATCTAATTTAATGATTTCTTGCGCGAGAGGACTAGAAATACCAATAGCAGCTAGTCCTGCAAAAGAACCAATGGTATAACATAACCACAACCCGTAAAAGCTGGAACTTTGGATAATTGATGTTGAAGTTGTCGAGTTAATATTTGCTTGTGTAGAGGCAGGAGGAGTCCAACCTTCTGGTTGCCAACCTGGAGGGGGAGTTTTTAAGAGTGTGGAAATGGCGGTAATTATTACCGCAAAAGCGATTCCTAAAATTACAAAAGTTTGTTTAATTCCAAAACTATCTATCAAAGACTTGGCTAAAGGTGCTGTAATTAAAGGTGATAAACCAAAACCAATCACAGTAGCACCCACGGCTAAACCTTTTTTATCGGGAAACCATTTTGCTACAACAGCTAATGGTACACCATAGGCAATACCGACACCAATGCCAGCAATAATCCCATAGGTAATAGTTAAGGTGGGGATATTGTTACCTAAACTAGAGAGAATATAACCGACAGCGGTAATTAAACCTCCTACACCTGTAATTAAACGAGTATCAAAACGGTTAATATAAAAGCCTGTAATGGGCATTAAAATAGCAAAAACAACTAATAGCACTGTAAATGGTAATAAGCTATCGGTTGCACCAACGCTGAGGAGTTTTTCCAAAGGTTTCCTAAAAATACTCCAAGAATAAACTGTACCCAAACACAGTAAAACAGTTATACTCAGAGGGATAAGTAGCCATCGGCCTTTTTCTGCCGGCATTCCAAAAAGTTGTATTTTTTCCATCTGTTTATGTTAAATAATAATTTTTTGTAGTATCCCACTTTTTGGTTAAGTTGCAACAATTAATATAGGACTCCTATTTGATTTTTGAACATATACTATTGGTGGGCATTGCCCACCAAAACCCGGATATTGTGGGCATTGCCCACCCTACAATACTTAGATATTGTATGGCTACGCCACGCAAGCTATCAGAAATAATTTAGGATTCCTATATAATATTTAGGTGTAGATATGTTCCATAGACTGTCTCTACAATGGTTTTAAGCTATGTAATCGCCAGGGCTTGTTTTTTTAAGGGGGTTAGGGGGGATCTAAAAATGCCGAAAGTCACGGCAAAACACTTTTCAAACATCCTCTTATATCCCCAGATGATTTTGTAATGCTTGACGCATTTCGGTGACGGGAACTGTTTCTTGTTGTAACCAGATTTTTAAGGCTGCTGCACCTTGTTGTACTAGCATTTCTAAACCATCAATAATTATTGCTCCTTGTTTTTCGGCTAGGTGCAAAAATTTGGTAGGTTTAGGAATATAAATTAAATCATAAGCAATAGCATCACTAGGCAAATAACTAATTTCTTGACTACTTAATGGTGATTCTTCGACATGAGGATACATTCCTATCGGAGTTGTATTTACTAACAAGTTAGCTTGGGGAATTAAATTTGGTAATTCTGGCCATTCATGTACCTGAAATTTATCTGCATAGAGTGAATTTTGCCAACTCT
The DNA here is from genome assembly GCA_028658405.1 of Dolichospermum sp. ST_sed8. Lineage (GTDB taxonomy): Bacteria > Cyanobacteriota > Cyanobacteriia > Cyanobacteriales > Nostocaceae > Dolichospermum. The sequence goes on from JAKOGY010000209.1 coordinate 8,867, forward strand.
GACTAAATGCTTGTAATTTCTGTAAATTCCGCCCCACAACATGAATTTCTGCCAAACCGAGTTGAATACAACCTGCTACAACTGCCCTTGCTGCACCACCATTTCCTAAAATTACCGCTTTTTTCTGACTCCAATCTTGATGATATGTTGTTTGCAAAGGGGCAATAAATCCTTCTACATCTGTGTTTGTCCCTATCCATTGATTACCTTGACGAGTAACAGTATTCACTGCACCGATAGCTTGAGCAATAGGGGAAATTTCGGATAATAACGGCAATATTGCCTGTTTATGGGGGATGGTGATACTAAATCCTACTACACCCATACTAGCAAAACCTGCGATCGCACTCTCTAAATTTTCTGGGGCAATCGGAAAAGGCAAATATACATAATCTAATCCCAGTTTAGCCAATGCGGCATTGTGCATTAATGGTGAAAGGGAATGTTCCACAGGATGTCCAATGACTCCTAAAAGTTTCGTTTTTCCAGTAATCATTTTCGTTAGTTGTTACAATAGCATCCGGCAAGCGCGATCGCCTTTATCTTTGGAAAGCCAACAAAGGGAAGTGTTCCTGGGTCGTGACTGGACAACTCGTTCTGAGTATTCTGAAGCGATCGCTTGTCGGATTGATGCCCAAGTGGGAATAATTGGGATTTTGTCTTTTTATTAATTGAATAATTGCAAGATAGTTCTTCCTTATCAACTTAATGATAACAGTTTTAAAATAGTTTGTCAATACCTAAAAGCTCTTTTTTTCGGTTGGCGTTTTTGCGTTTTTATGCGAAACATCATGGAGTTGATGGTGTAAATCAGGAAG
>JAKOGY010000020.1 GCA_028658405.1 Dolichospermum sp. ST_sed8
TAACGTAGGGAAGGGGGGCAGGGGGGTTAGGTTTTTGGAGATTATCGGTTTCATCTAATACTTTTAAAACATCCTCTTAAATATTCCTGTGCTATGCTAAAATGGCATATATTTACTTATGTTGCTTATCAAATAAATTCTTAAATTATGCTATATTAAATCTAGTTGAATTAATTTGAGGTTAATATATCAATGACACAGGAATTAATAGACCTCAGAAATAGTATTTTAGAACAGCGTTATAGTGATGCTTTAGATATTGTGGATGAGTTGGAGGGGATGAGCAAAAAAGCAATTATACAACAAATCAAGTCTTTCTTAAAAATTTTACTAATACATCTAATTAAAAATCAAATTGAACAACGACTAACTAATTCTTGGGCAGCTTCTATCAGAAATGCAGTGGTAGGAATTCAGGATGTCAATTTAAAAGAAAATAAAAAATCCTATTATATTAATGTTGATGAATGGGAAGATTTAATTTTAGAGGAAGTGATAGAGAAAGCTATTGCTGATGCTAGTGATGAGGTTTTAAATGGTGCATATAATCAATTTAAATTAGAGGAAATGATTGATAAAGTGGAGTTGATAGCAAAAGGGTATCAATTTTTAACTTTAACTTATGAACATTCAGCTAAAAGTTTACCGAAAGCTATAGCGGAAGTTTTAATACAGTTACCAGGTGGGGAAAGTTGGTTTAATCGCAAGTAGTTAAATATCCCCGACTTCTTTAATTTAATCAGGAAATTTGTGTTTTTAACCAACTCCGAAAATTCTTAATCATTGACATTTCACCCACTTGTAAACTAGAAGCTAAAAACTGAGGAACTTCTGTATTTAAAGGTAAATTTGCAAAGGTTGGTGAACCATTGCAAGGAATATATTTATCCTCAGATAAACTATAAATTTGCATCACAGGTTCATTATAACGCCACACTTCAGGAACACCTAAAGCTAAATAAATGGGTAATTTATCAATAGAAGAACTAGCATAATCAACTTCTATTACTAAATCAGGTGGGGGATCTTGAGTTAAATCTAAACTGGTTTTATTTCTCATAATTGGTTCATTTTGAATATAGAAACTAGAATCAGGTTCTACACCTCTAGCTAAATCTTCTCTTTTACAAGTTAATGAACCTGTACTTTTGACATTGAGATTTAATTCTTCAACTAAAACAATAATTAGATTTTGTAACAAACGGTTATTATGTTCATGGGGCATTAATGGAGTCATAATTTCTAAGATTCCCTGATTATAAGTAAATCTGTTATAGCGATCGCCACCTGTTTCTAATAAAATTCTTTCAAATGTCTGCCAGGAAATATGATTGAGGATGATGCTATTGGTGTGAGTGTTGCTGTGAGTAGGTGCTAGAATTACCATAGAAATTCACCTCGCAGTTTTAATTATCCTATTATATCACTATCATCAATTTCAATTAGAGGAAATTATTGATAAAAGGGGATTGATAGCAAACAGTTGTCGATTTTTAACTTTGACTTATGAACATTTAGTTAAAACTTTATCGAAAGCTATAGCAAAAGTTTAATACAGTTATCAGGTGGAGAAAATTGGTTTAATCGCAAGTAGTTAAAGATCACTAAAGCTGGTCGTTTTTTTGTGGTAGATGTATCAGAAAAAGGAAAAGGAACAGATATCACATCACCTTTAATTAAATGTTCTATAGATCCTTCCATGCTTCGTCTTCCTCTGGATCAAGCCAAATTTTATTTAATGATGATTCACTCATTTCTAGAAATTCTTTAACTATTATTTTATCATCATCTATATCAACAGGTTGTAAATTTTTAACTACTGCTAATGGCAGTCCAGTTAGTTTGACGATAAAATCTAAATCAATACCTTCTCGTAACATATTTACAGCAACTTGGGTTAAGCCTTGCTGTAAACCTTTTTCCCATGCTTCCTGTAATGTTTGCGCTGGAATTGATAGGTTGTTCATATTTTTTATATTTAATCAGGAAATTTGTGTTTTTAACCAACTCCGAAAATTCTTAATCATTGACATTTCACCCACTTGTAAACTAGAAGCTAAAAACTGAGGAACTTCTGTATTTAAAGGTAAATTTGCAAAGGTTGGTGAACCATTGCAAGGAATATATTTATCCTCAGATAAACTATAAATTTGCATCACAGGTTCATTATAACGCCACACTTCAGGAACACCTAAAGCTAAATAAATGGGTAATTTATCAATAGAAGAACTAGCATAATCAACTTCTATGACTAAATCAGGTGGGGGATCTTGAGTTAAATCTAAACTGGTTTTATTTCTCATGATTGGTTCATTTTGAATATAGAAACTAGAATCAGGTTCTACACCTCTAGCTAAATCTTCTCTTTTGCAAGTTAATGAACCAGTGCTTTTGACATTAAAATTTAACTCTTCAACTAAAGTATCAATTATTTTTTCTATTAATCTTTTATTATGTTCATGGGGCATTAATGGAGTCATGATTTCTAAGATTCCCTGATTATAAGTAAATCTGTGATGGCGATCGCCACCTGTTTCTGATAAAATTCTTTCAAATGTCTGCCAGGAAATATGATGGAGGATGACGTTATTGGTGTGAGTGTTGCTGTGAGTAGGTGCTAGAATTACCATAGAAATTCACCTCGCAGTTTTAATTATTCTATTATATCACTTTAGGGAATAAGGAAAATTCTCCTTAATAACTAATTTAAAAGTTCTATCAATTCATCTTTAGTCAAATCGGCATCTCGAATTATTTTTACTAATAAACCTTTTCCGATAGTTTTACCACTATGGGAAGGAATAGAAACAACTCGATTATCCTCATGTTTCATTCTGACATGACTTCCCTTTTGTCTGACTATATAAAAACCTGCTTTTTCTAGTGCAGCAATCAGTTCTTCTCCTGTAATTGTTGGTAATTTAGTCATGATAAAACTACTTTTTGTACACCAATAAATTCTGTCGTTAATTCCTCTTCGAGTTCTTCCAAACACATTTCAATTACTTCTTTAATATTTTTCATGAGTTCATCAATAGTTTCTCCTTGACTGTAACAGGCTTTAAGTTGGGGAACTTCACCAATATACATACCATCTTCGTCTCTTTCAATTACTACATAAAATTCTTTGTTTTTCATGATTTTATTTGTCATTGCGATAGTTTACTAATAAAGTTAGCAATATTAGATTTTTATTATAACACAAAGAAAATATTACCGACTTCTTAATTTAATCTTTGGTAAATAATGATAATTTATCAAAGAGTTCGGGGATCTAAATTGCAGGTTTAACGATTTGCAAATACTGGGAAGAATTTATAAATTAACCAGCCTAAAAATAAGCCTAACCAAGAAGTACAAAGCATAATTAAAGATGTATTTAATTTGCTAAAATATTTTTCTAATTTTTCCTTTGGATAAAAATAAACATTAGAAATTACAGCAACAATTATAACTGCCTGATAGTAAAAAATCCGTTGTAATGTTATTTCCATAAAATTATCAACCGCCCATTTATAAAACCGAGTTGGTATAGAAGCTAAAAATAAAGCTAGAAATAAAGTAACTAAGTTAGCTGGTAATAAAACGCCTGTAATTAGATAAATTAAATTTATTAATCCTAACAAAAACCAAGGAATATCATTACTATTTACCCTTGTACTTGGAGAATTATTAACACCTACAACAACAGGAAATGTTTTATCAGTCTTAATTGTTTGATGTTCTATTTTCTGACTGACCTGATAAACCTGATTACTAAAATCAGGCAATAACTTTAACCATTCTCTCATAGATTGCGGACGATTTTCTGCTTCTAAATTCATACCTTTCAGAATTGCCAGATTCAACTCATTACTAATAGTAGAAACATATTTATTAGGAGGAATTAAAGGCTTATTATATAATTTTCTATCCAGCGAACTTTCAGGACGTTTACCTGTAACCGCATAATATAAAGAAGCAGCAAGAGTATAAACATCAATCGTTACTTGTCTATCACCTCTCATTTGTTCATAGGGTGCAAAAGCAATATTAGCAGGATGATGAGAAGTAAAATATCCATCTTGGGGCATTATTTCCCCAGCAATACCAAAGTCAATTAATACAGTTTTGCCATTTTTTTGTACCATAATATTACCAGGGTGTGCATCTCGATGAACTAAACCCTGATGATGAACAAAAATTAAAGCCTCTCCAATTTGTTTTATATATCCTACCGCTTCTAATTCTGGTAATGCTCCCCTTTTTTTGACTAAATTAAATAAACTTTCACCGGGTACAAAGTCCATTACTAAACAGTATGTCTTACTTTCTTCAAATAATTCTGTTACACGGACAATATTCGGGTGTGGTTGTTGAGAAAGTTGTGCTAATTTGCGTCCTTCTTGAATAAATCTTTTGACATAATTGGGGTATTCAGAATCATTTTTTAGGATTTCATTTGGCGTTTTTATAACTACCCACTGCTTTAAAAGTGTATGTTGTGCTTGATACGTAATTCCAAAACCACCTTCTCCCAGGACTTTTTCTATAACGTATCTTCCACCCTGTAATTTATACCCCTTTTGCCAAACCATAGGTTACAAATGCCCAAAAATAGTTATGTACATTTTGGCACAGTTGGGGATGATTTGGGTAGTGTGCTAATTTTTCGATTCTCATACAATATATTGAATTAACAATTATTGGTAAAGTAATTATTGTGTATATGATTATTAAACTTAAACCCTGTGGAAAAAATACCAGATGAAGCTTTAGTAGTGCGAGGAGGCCGCAACCGTCCAGAAGATATCCAAATGGGAATAGGTACTCATCCCAGTGGAATAACAGGAATTTCCGTACAATGTGAGGTAGGATTATCAATAGAGGAATTAGTAAAAGTCATACCTCATGGGCAAATAGGTGTTACAACAGTAGGAGAAGTTCGTAAAGCAGGTGGTGATGTAATTAGAACTTCTGGAAGAGGTTATCATGCAACATTAACTGGTTTAACTTCAGAAGAAATTAGTAATTTGCTCACACCCACAATTCCTAAACCAAAGCCATAATATTTATATAGATTAACTATGAACACACCAGCCAATTCTTTCAACTCTCAGGACAATAATAAACAACACAATTTGAATAAAAAATTGAGAGTTTTCGCAGACTTTAATAATGCTGATGAAGAAGATCGGCTGCGTTTAAATTGTATTGGCACAATTGAAGATTTAGCACGTCAAAAAATTGAATTACAAGATAGTCAAACACTGACTTTTTATAGCGAAGATTTAGAAGTTGAAGGAATAGTTAAACATTCTCCAGAAGAGAATATTTGGGTTGCAGTTATTGATTGGGATAATATTAGACAAGTGGAATATTTACCTAAATTGATGGAAAAATTGCGTGCAGATAATCCCAGTAGAAGATCAAAAACAAGAAGAACAGTAATAGTAGAAAAACCTAAAAAAATGCAAAATCCTACTGTGGAAGCGGCTAAGGGTTTAAAAGCATTAAAAGAAATATTTAAAGAGGGAATTATCACAGAAGAAGAATATCAAAGTAAACGTCAATCTCTAGTTGATAAACTTTAGATAAATTTTGTTGGTAATTTGTCGCTGAAATTTCCATAAAATCACACCCTTTCAATTCCTAAACTGTAGGAGTTTAACACCGCAAAACCCCAATCAATTCATTGTCAAATCATCTATTTTCATCCCACATCCACAACAAAAATAACCGACTTCCTTATCTGCGTCTATCTGCGTCCATCTGCGTTCAATCACTTCTACCCAAGCACCTAACTTTTTTCCACCAAATAACCACAACGATGTTCACCATGAATCAACCAATGAGTCCGCTCCACAGTACAATCTGGTAGAATAGCCGCAAACATTTCTAACTCATGGCCACAAACACTAGGAAACGACTCCGCAACATTAGAAATAGCGCAAGTGTGTTCAATAAAAACGTATTTTTCATCATCATTAATATTAGAATCAACAGCGTGAAACTCCGCCATGAAACCTTCTGCTTTTCGCAATTCTACCAAATTTGCTACCCGTTCTTTCAAAGAACCATGTCCTACCCTTTCCCAATATTCCTGCGCTTTGCGTTCCCACTGCTTTCTTAAAATCGTTTTAACTTGCTCACGCCCCACAGTTTCCGCTAAAGTATCTAAAAGCGAAACCGCAAACTCTCCATAACCATTAATTAAACTGGTTGAATTTCGTTGTAATTGTTCCCGTCCCCGTTGACTGAGTTGATAAAGATGCTGGGGACGACCCATACCTGTATTTTCAGGTATAAAATATATAACTAAGCTATCAGCCTCCAAATCTTTCAGATGACGGCGAATAGCTTGGGGACTGACATCTAATACTTCTGCAAGCTTCAAGGATGTAGCTTGTACTTGTTTCAATAGATACTCTAAAATATCTTGCTTAGTTGTGGACTGCTGGGTAGTGGCCATTTTAGTCCCAAAAAATTTTCTAAAAATTTGACTTAAGCAACATTGTTGTTGTTAATCTATCGTACAATGAAAATAGATTAAACAACAGCCGAATTGTTTTAGTCCTTAAACCTATTCTAGCAGTCCTGTTAGGAATCAGTAACACAGAACGGGAATTAGCTTTATTTAGCCCGTCGCCAGTCCTTTAAAGAGAGAACAAGAGAACCGATGAGCGCATCCGTCACCACCTTAGTCAACCAACCTTACAAGTACGGCTTTGTTACTGATATTGAAGCCGATACTATCCCCCGTGGGTTAAGTGAAGACGTTGTTCGCCTGATTTCCGCAAAAAAGAATGAGCCGGAATTCATGTTGGAGTATCGTCTCCGCGCCTACCACCAATGGCTGAAAATGACAGAACCAACTTGGCCTCATGTCAAATATCCGCCTATTAATTATCAGGATATTATTTATTATTCCGCACCGAAACAAAAGAAAGCCAAACTCAACAGTTTAGATGAAGTTGATCCGACTTTACTGGAAACCTTTGCAAAATTAGGTATTCCTTTAAATGAACAAAAGCGATTATCTAACGTTGCTGTTGATGCGATTTTTGATAGTGTTTCTGTCGCTACTACATATAAAGAAAAACTCGCCAAAGATGGTGTAATATTCTGTTCTTTTTCGGAAGCTCTCCAAGAACACCCAGAACTGATTAAAAAATATTTGGGTAGCGTTGTTCCCATTGCTGATAATTATTTTGCAGCCTTAAATGCGGCGGTATTCAGTGATGGCTCTTTCGTTTATATTCCCAAGGGACTAAAATGTCCGATGGAATTGTCTACATATTTCCGTATTAACAACGGAGATACAGGACAATTTGAAAGAACATTAATTGTCGCCGAAGAAGGCAGTTATGTTTCTTATTTAGAAGGTTGTACAGCCCCCATGTACGACAGCAACCAATTACACGCTGCGGTTGTTGAATTGGTGGCTTTAGATAACGCCGAAATTAAATATTCTACCGTACAAAACTGGTACGCTGGTGATGTCAATGGTAAAGGCGGAATTTACAACTTTGTGACTAAACGTGGTTTGTGTCAAGGTGTCAATTCTAAGATCTCTTGGACTCAAGTAGAAACGGGTTCAGCTATTACTTGGAAGTATCCTAGTTGCGTTTTAGTTGGTGATAACTCTGTTGGGGAATTTTACTCGGTTGCATTAACCAATAATATGCAGCAAGCTGACACTGGTAGTAAGATGATTCACGTTGGTAAAAACACCCGCAGTACCATTATTTCTAAAGGCATTTCTGCTGGTAAATCTAGCAATAGTTACCGGGGTTTGGTGAAGATTAATCCTACTGCTAAGGGCGCGAGAAATTATTCCCAATGTGACTCGATGTTAATTGGTGATAATGCTCAAGCTAATACTTTTCCTTATATTCAAGTTCAGAATAATACGGGTAAGGTTGAGCATGAAGCTTCTACTTCTAAAATTGGTGAAGATCAATTATTCTTTTTTGCTCAACGCGGTATTTCTTCAGAAGATGCTATCTCGATGATGATTAGCGGTTTCTGTAAGGATGTTTTTAATCAGCTTCCTATGGAGTTTGCTGTTGAGGCTGATAAGTTGTTGAGTCTGAAGTTGGAAGGTAGTGTGGGTTGATCTGTTTTTGTTGAGGTTCTCTTTTGAATGAACCACGAAGACACGTTCGCAAAGCGTCTCGAAGAGATAGAGCGCGAAGAAAGAAGAAGAAGGAAGAGAGAGAAAAGATGATTATTGAGAATAGTGATTTGATTTTGTCGGTTAAGGGTTTGACGGCTAATGTTGATGAAACTCCTATTTTGAAGGGGTTGGATTTGGAGGTTCGTGCTGGAGAAATTCATGCGATTATGGGACCTAATGGTTCGGGGAAAAGTACGTTTTCTAAGGTTTTGGCGGGACATCCAGCTTATACTGTTACTGGTGGTGAGGTGGTTTTTCAAGGACAAAATCTTTTGGAAATGGGTGCGGAGGAAAGAGCTAGAGGTGGTGTGTTTTTAGCTTTTCAATATCCTCTGGAAATTCCTGGTGTTAGTAATTTGGATTTTTTACGGGTTGCTTATAATTCTCGTCGCAAAGCTCAGGGTTTGGAAGAGGTTGATGCTTTCGATTTTGATGATTTGGTTGAGGAAAAGTTGGATATTGTGAAGATGAATTCTTCTTTTCTTAACCGCAGTGTGAATGAGGGTTTTTCTGGTGGGGAAAAGAAGCGGAATGAAATTCTGCAAATGGCAATTTTAGAACCAAAGTTGGCGATTTTAGATGAAACTGATTCTGGTTTGGATATTGACGCTCTGAAAATTGTCGCTAATGGGGTTAATCGCCTAACCAATTCCGAAAATGCCACAATTATGATTACTCACTATCAGCGTCTTCTTGATTATATTGTTCCTGATTTTGTTCATGTTATGGCGCAGGGACAAATTATTAGAAGTGGTGGTAAGGAATTAGCTCTTGAGTTAGAATCTCGCGGTTATGATTGGGTGTTGGAAGAAGCTTTAGGGGTGGGTGTGTAATGACAATTCCAATGAATGTAGAAGTGTTAAATGAGGCTGCTTTATTATTAGATAGAGATGCTTTTTTGACTGGTTTGTTAAATCAGGTAATTACCAATAAATCAGATGGTTGGTTACAAGATTTACGTAACGGTGCTACTAAGTGGGTTCGTCATTCTGTTATCCCTAATACCCGTGATGAAGAATGGCGTTTTACTGATTTATCACCTTTAAAAGAGGTAAAATTCAATAATATAGGGATAATTCATGAATTGTCCTTACAAAATGAGTTTGTTTTACCTGAAGTGTCTCAGCGTTTGGTATTTGTAAATGGTGTTTATTCACCTAGTTTATCTAATACTGAAAATTTACCTTCTGGGTTAATTATTGGTAATTTAGATGCTTTACCTAGTGAAGTTGCCAAGGAATATTTAGCACAATCTGAGGGAACAAGAGAAGTTTTTGCTGCTCTAAATACTGCGGCTTTAAATGATGTCGCAGTAGTATGGGTTGGTAAAAATGTGGTGGTTGAAAATCCCATTCATTTGCTATTTATTTCTGTCGCTGGTGAGTTTGCGGTTATTTCTCAACCTCGTTGTTTAGTAGTAGCTGAAAGTAACTCCCAAGTAACTTTAATTGAAGAGTATATACCATCTTCTTCAGAGCAAGTTTATTTTAATAATAGTCTGACGGAAATTTGGGTTAATGAAAACGCCCAAGTGAGTCACAATAGAATTGTCACCGAAGGTAACGCTGCTTTTCATATTGGCAAAAGTGCGGTGACTCAGGCGCGGTATAGTCGTTATAGTTGTAATGCTGTGACTGTTGGTGGAAAAATCTCCCGTCACAATTTGGAGATTTTACAAACTGGTGAGCAAACAGAAACGACGCTCAATGGTTTAACTGTGATTGCTGATAATCAATTAGGTGATACTCACAGTGCGTTATCTTTAAATCATCCTCATGGTGTGAGCAAACAGTTACATAAGTGTATTATAGGCGATCGCGCTCATGGTGTCTTCAATGGTAAAGTTTTTGTTCCTAAACTGGCGCAATTGACTAACGCATCTCAATTAAACCGCAATTTGCTGTTATCATCTAAGTCAAGAATTGACACTAAACCGCAATTAGAAATCACTGCTGATAATGTTAAATGCGCTCACGGTGCTACTGTCAGTCAATTGGAAGATGATCAAATATTCTACCTGCAAAGTCGCGGTATTGATGAAAATGATGCTCGCAAGTTATTAGTTAATGCTTTCGCAACTGAAGTTATTAACTTTATCCCTGTTCCTTCTTTACGTGAGAGTTTGTTGAAAACTGTTACAAGTCTCACGAATAAATAGCCCTGGCGATTAGAAATCGCGGAACCATACAAACGAAGTCCGCCTTCGCGGACTAACAACAAATTAAAGATTATAACCCACGAAGGTGGGTTTCGCCTGTGTAGCCGCGATTTCCAATCGCCTGGTGTAATTAAAATTCCCCTGAAATCTTTATTAAAAATGGTCATCACTTCTACCAAATCTCTCGCTGATAAAGTTCGCTCTGACTTCCCGATTTTACATCAGGAAGTTCACGGTAAACCCCTGGTTTATCTCGATAATGCGGCTACTTCTCAAAAGCCTTTAGCTGTATTAAATGCTTGGCGTGATTATTACGAACAATATAATTCTAATGTTCATCGTGGCGCACATTTTTTGAGCGGAAAAGCAACTGATGCTTATGAGGGTGCGCGTGATAAAGTTGCTAAATTCATTAATGCTAAATCACGCCAAGAAATTGTTTACACTCGCAACGCAACTGAAGCCATTAACCTAGTCGCTTACAGTTGGGGAATGAACAATTTACAGCCAGGAGATGAAATTATTCTTTCGGTAATGGAACACCATAGTAATATTGTTCCTTGGCAATTTGTTGCCCAAAAAACAGGCGCAGTATTAAAATTTGTTGAATTAACACCAGAAGAAACTTTTGATTTAGAGCAGTTTAAAACACTGATTTCTGATAAAACAAAACTGGTTTCTATAGTTCACATTTCTAATACTTTGGGTTGTATAAATCCAGTTAAAGAGATAGCTGAAATTGCTCACAGATACGGTGCGAAATTCTTACTTGATGCTTGTCAAAGTGTCCCTCATACTCCGATTGATGTTCAATCACTCGACTGTGATTGGTTGGTAGCTTCTGGACATAAAATGTGCGCTCCCACTGGCATTGGCTTTTTGTATGGTAAGCTGGAATTACTCGAAGCAATGCCGCCATTTTTTGGTGGTGGTGAGATGATTGCAGAGGTGTATTTAGACCATTCCACCTATGCAGAATTACCCCATAAATTTGAAGCTGGTACTCCGGCTATTGGGGAAGCGATCGCACTTGGTGCAGCCATAGATTATCTTACTAATATCGGTATGGATAAAATCCATGCCTATGAAGCCGAATTAACAGCCTATTTATTCGAGCAATTAACACAAATACCCCAAATTAGAATCTACGGACCAAAACCAGATGTTCATGGCGAAGGTAGAGCCGCATTAGCAGCTTTTACCGCCGAGGGTGTCCACGCTAATGATTTGGCAACTTTGTTAGATCAAGAAGGTGTAGCTATTCGTTCTGGACACCATTGTACACAAACGTTACACCGTTATTTAAGTTTATCAGGAACTGCACGGGCAAGTTTATCTTTCTACAATACCCATGAAGAAATTGATGTTTTCATCAAGGCTTTAAAGGAAACATTAGACTTTTTTGCTGGTGTATTTGCTGAATAAATGTAGGGTGGGCAATGCCCACCTTTTTTAATTTATAATTATCGGCGTTGCTGATTAAGAGTATGATTTTATTTCACGCAGAGGCGCAGAGTCTCAGAGAGTAAGAGTTTCATTTTTCAATTCAGCAACGCCCAAAATTTAATTGCTGAAGAAATGGAAAAACTATCTGATGATGATGAACAGTAAATTTAGGGTGCTTAATTTGCAGGAATAATTCAAATGTCATACAGTGAATTTACTCTCGACAAAGTTAGAAAAGCCTTTGATTTAACAATTATAGATAAAGTTGATATTTTTGCATCTATCCCAGAAATTGAATGTCCAGCTTTACTAAAAGAAGTATTAAGAGAAAATATACCTTTAGCTCTTGCTAGTAATACCGAAAAATCTCGTTCTGAAATGATAATTGCACCGATTTTAATAGCTACTAGAAAATATTTAAACAATCAAATCAGTTTATTTTCAGGTATTGATTTTACTGTAGACACCGAACAAGGATTAAATGGGAATTGTGATTTTATTATTAGCCGTTCACCAGAATTATTAATTATTAATGCTCCAGTTGTGACAATTGTAGAGGCTAAAAAAGAAAATATTAATGCAGGCTTAGGACAATGTGTAGCGGAAATGATAGCTGCAAGAATTTTTAATCAACGTGAAGGTAATGATATTTCAACTATTTATGGAACTGTTACTACTGGTACTAACTGGAAATTTTTAAAACTTATTAATCAAGTGGTAGAAATTGACTTGACAGATTATTATATTAATAATATCGGTAAAATTCTCGGTATTTTATCTAGTATCATAATGGAATAAGTATTGTATATGCTGCTGAAATCAATTCCTGCTGAACAAAGAACGGTTTTATATAACGTTAGCTGGGAAACTTTTGAAGCCTTGTTGAGAGATACAGGTGAGGGTAGGGGTTCTCGGTTTGCTTATGACTGCGGTACTTTAGAAATTATGACTCCACTTTTTGAACACGAAAACCCGAAAATTCAATTTGACAGATTGATATTTGCTTTAGCTGAAGAGTTAGAGATAGAAATCAGAAGTGCTGGTTCGACAACTTTAAAACGTCAACGATTTACAAAGGGAATAGAACCAGATAGTTGTTACTATATCCAAAATGAGCCGAAAATTAGAGGTAAACAAGAGTTAGATTTAAAAACAGATCCTGCACCAGATTTAGCAATTGAAATTGATATTACTAGCAGTTCTGTGAATAAATTTAATATTTATGCAGGTTTAGGTGTGGCTGAAATTTGGAGATATGACGGGGCTGTTTTGAAGTTTTATCAATTAGTGGAAAGCGAGTATATTGAGATTAATTTTAGCATTGCTTTTCCGCTAATTTCTGTTGGTGATATGAATAGATTTATCGAGCAAAGTAAAACTATGGGTGAAATTGCTTTGTTGAAATCTTTCCGTGTTTGGGTGAGAGGGAAGATAGGGTAGGTCATCCCACATTTTTTATTAAAATTAATCATCATGATTAAGTTTAAATGAGTCAATAGTATGAGAAAGTCCGCTAATAGCCTCTAAATCTGTACCAAATTTGATAATAGCCTTCCAGTCTTTCAATAAATCTTCAATAAATATCCAACGACATTTTTTATCTAGTTTCAAACTTTTAAAACAAGGTCTAGATAGCTCTTTTTTTACTTCCCTAACACGAGATTTAGGCAGTATGATATAAACTGGAAAACTTAAGTTTGAGGAAAGAGCAACTAAATCTGCTAAACGTAGTAATCCTGAGTATATAGATGTACTACATTCAACCTCAAAAGCAGCAGCAACCTGATTGTCACCTCTCAACCAAACTACATCAATATACTCGACAATGTTTTGCGCTGGATTACCCATTGCTAAATGTGGTAAAGCATCAATACTATAGCTGCCTAATTTTTCATTGTCCCATAGTTTTGAGTGATTACCACGAGCAATCCACACTGCACCAGAGAGTTTTTGACCTAACTTAGCTAATACAGCGGTTTCTGCTCTTATGAGGTACAAAGTTGAATCATGAAACTCTTGTAGTGCGGGCATCTTGCCCGCTAATGGTGTACCTCATAACACCGGGAAGTGCTGTATCCATTGTGTTTGTGTGTGTTCTGTTTCACCGGGAACTTTATTAGCAGTGACCATCTCAAAAGCAGCACTGATGCTTTTTTCATTCAATACCTTTTTTAATGCGTCTGCTTTAGCAAATTCACTAGATTCTTGTGCTTTATCAATAGCTGAAACAACTATACGTGCCTTATTATAAGTAGGACCACTTTGAAGACCAACCTTTTTTGCAATTCTATTTCTTGATGGACCCTTACCCTTTCCTTTAAGCCCCATAAGCTTACGTGATTCAGCTTGCTCTATATGTTCCCAAAGTAATCCTTCTCTACATTTTTGTTCATTTGTTTTTGCTCTGTACTCATTGCTTATTAAAAGAGTTTTTAATTCTTCTGCGTCATCAGTAAATTCTTGTTCTATAACATTGACGGTTTCCCAACCTAAGAGTTTAACAGCCTTCCACCGTCTATGTCCACTGATAATTCTACCATCCGGTCTAATAAGAAGGGCTTTATTTAAGCCCTGTTCTTCAATGGATTGTGCGAGTTCTTTTATATCTTCATCACCATAAATACTTTGATTTTTTGGATGGGGATAAAGTTCGGCTACTTTTCTTTGCTGAATATTAGACATTGAGTAAAATGACAAAATCAGGATTTATTTGACGCATTATTTTAATATAGCAGTACATCTACAATATAAGCAATATCTGGTATTGCTAAAATCAATTAGTAAGGTAATAAGTTGGGTTAAGGAAAAAAACCCAATACCACCTGCTAAACAGAATCTACTAATTCAAAACGGATTTTCTTACCAACAACTCTAGCAGCTTTATCAATTGTCTCTAAAGTAATAGAAGAATTATCAGGATCTAAAAGTCTATCAACAGATGATCTACTTGTTTTCATTTTCTCAGCCATTGCTGTTTTAGTAAGATTTTTCTCAGCCATTGCTTCTTTAATCTGCCAAGCAATCACTCTTTTAATAGCTATTAAATTAATTTCATCTAACATTCCATCTTCTTCTAAAAAATCATCAAAAGAAGAACCAATATACGCATTCTGTATCATAGTTTATGCCTCCAATGTGTGTTTACGTTTCCAGGCTAATTCCAATTGCTTTTTTGGAGTTTTCTGACTTTTCTTAATGAAGCCATGCAGCAATATCATTTTACCTTCATAAAAACAAAATAATACACGAGCAATTTGATTTTTTGGTAAATTTGTTCTCACTTCAAATAATCCGTCACCCATTGGCCGACAGGTTGGCATTCCAATTGGCCAACCAAATTCAACTGTTTTGATATCAGCACCAATCAAAAATCTTTCCTCTTTAAGTAAACTTTTTAACCAATCACGGACTGGTTCAGTACCATTTTCGTTTCTATAAAATTCAGCCGGAACTCTTTTATCTGTCATACATCCAACCTAGTTAAATGTACAAGTTGGCATTAGGTATTCTGTATACCTTTACTCAACAAATACATACATTAGATTTGATGCTACACCATATTGTACCTTTTTTGGTACATAAAGTCAATAACTATTGATAAATCCGCACAACATTAAATATCCAATAATCCATATCGTTTTTGCAAAGCCAATAACTTCATCCTCGCTTCCCCAGCATTATCAGCTAAATCAGCAAATTCCACAAACCGCCGTAATTCCTTCTTTAATAAATTCCGTTCCACTTCAATAGTTTCTCTATCTAAATCTGGCGGTAAAACAATCATATCAAAAATCGTTGCCCGTTCCTTCCCAGGGTGAGGACGTAAAACCCGTCCCCGACGTTGGATAAATTGCCGGGGATTTCCTGAACTTGATAAAATTACTGCTGTTTGAATTGCGGGAATATCCACACCTTCATCTAAACACCGAATTGCGACTAAACCCTGTAATTCTCCACTTTCAAATTGACGACGTAAAGTTTCCCTTTCCTCCAAAGAAGTATCTGCTGTATAGGTACTGACTTTATAACCTAATTCTCCTCCCAAAAGTTGAGAAACAGCTTTGAGTTGACGCAGAGAATAACGTTGTCCGATTTCTTGAGAACCATCACTACAATAAAATAATGTATGGGTAGTTTCTCGACGACTTTCCATTAATTCTTGTAAGGCTATTAATTTATTTTCCGCAGTCCCGACTAACCGCGCCCTTTGCATTAATAATGATTTAATATCTTCGTTTTCTTCAAAATCTCCTACTTCTCCCATATCTCGTTCTCGATAAAGCAAAGAACGTCCAATTCTTTTAGTTAATTTTAAATAGGCTATACTCTCAGTTTCCGTTAATTCTACTAATATCGGATGATAATTATAATGGACTAATGCACCTTGAGAAATGGCATCCTGTAAATTAAATTCAGGTTGGAGAACAGTCCCAAAATAATCTAATAAAGATTGTGTTCCATCATCATCAAAATATCTTTCCGGTGTGGCTGATAAAGCTAGACGTAAACCTACTTTTCGGGGTAAACTTTCCTCTAACTTAGGTGCGCCTAAATTATGGGCTTCATCGCCAATAATCAACGTTTTTGGCGGAAAATATTTAAGTTGTGTTTGAAAACCATCACCAATTAAAGTCGAGTTAGTGGTAATTACCGTCACGAAATCTTGAGAACCAGAACCCAGATTGTAGATTTGTGTAGAAAGTTGACTTTGCCAACTGCGTAAATTATCAAAGGCTAAAATCGGCTGTAAGTTAAATTTCTCACATTCCCTAGCCCACTGGGTGACAAGATGACGATAGGGACACACCACCAACAAGACTTGTAAACCAATTTGCTGGTATAATTCACAAGCGATCGCTAATGCAGTAATAGTCTTACCACTACCAGTAGCCATTTTTAACGTCCCCCTACCATGATTAGCAAACCAGCTAGTCACAGCCTGACGTTGATATCCCCGCAATTGCAGAGATAAAGGCATTTTCGGAAATCCCGGTAATGATTTATTAACTTGATAACTGCCTTTTTTCTCCCCCACGTAAGGTAACTTGAGTTTAAAAGTAGGCAATTCCTGGACTGCATTTCGCGTTAGGTACATAGATTTGCAAATTGGTAATTGGTAATTATCGGTAGGGGTAAAGCAAGAGCTTCATTTGTGTTAACATAAGTAGGGGCGTATTGCAATACGCCCCTACTTATCCGTTGGCTTCCACACCCGCCCAGAAATGAATTTCACAGGCTAATAGCCAAAGTAAACTGAAGTTTACTAAAGAATTTAAAGATTTTTATGGTTATTTAGTCATCTTTAGATGACTTTTGCTATTAGACTGGGAATTCATTCCCAGTCGGGTAATAGATTTCACGTTAAGTTGACACCAATGATCACTGCTAAACCCCTACAGTCTATAACTGACATATTTTAGTTATAATTACGCCAAATACCAACTAAAGAACCTTGCACTTCTACTTGCATTGCCGATACTTCTATGGGATGATAATTAGGATTTGCAGGTTTGAGAGTGACAAGATCATCATGGCGATAAAAACGTTTTAAAGTTGTTCCGTGTCCTTCCACCCTTGCAGCGACAATAGTTCCATTTTTTAATTGATTGGGTTCAGCTACGGGACGCAAAAATACTACATCACCATCTGCTATTAAATCTTCAATCATACTATCCCCAGCGACCCGTAAAGCGTAACTTTGGGGAGGTAATGATAAATTAGCCAAATCCAAATGTTCCACCGCATCTGTGAACGGTTCTATTAAACCACCTGCGGCAATAGTTCCTAAAATTGGTACACCTTGTTTAGGAGGATGAAGGATGCGAAGAGTTCTAGCCCTCCCTTCATTCCAGCCAATATAACCCTTGTTGCGTAGATGTTCCAGGCGACTTTGAATGGGTGCAGGAGATTTCAAATCCATTCCTTGCATCATTTGGCGAATCGAGGGAGAATGTTGATTCAACCTGATATATTCAACCAACCATTCATATAGTTCTTTTTGAGGATCTGTGAGCCGTTCCATAATTTTTTCACCGAAGTAAATAATAAATGCCCATAGAACATTGGTACTACAAAAATCTTCCTTTAACAAGCTTTAATTAAATATTCATGATAATTGGGTAACTGATAATGAGTAACGTAAGTTGCTAAACAGGGAACAGATAAGAATTTCATCAATTACCCATTACCAATTACCAATTACCAATACGTTATTCTGCCCCTAAAACACTTGCAAGTAAGGCTTTTTGAGCGTGTAGACGATTTTCTGCCTGATCCCAAACCCGTGATTGTGAACCTTCAATTACTTCTTCCGTAATTTCTTCACCACGATGGGCTGGTAAGCAGTGTAAAACAATTGCTTCTGGATCTGCAAGACTTAATAATTGTTCAGAAATTTGATAAGGTTGGAAAACAGGAAAACGGTTATCAGCTTGGGTTTCTTGTCCCATACTTGCCCAAACATCAGTGTAAAGTACGGATGTACCTTTGGCGGCAGCTTCAGGATCATGAGTCAAGAGAACTTCAGTTTTACCATTCGCTATTTTCCTAGTTTTTTCCACAATTTCCGCATCTGGGGCATATCCTGATGGAAAAGCTATTCTCACATTCATTCCCACCAAAGCGCAACCCAACATGAGGGAATTAGCGACATTATTCCCATCACCGACATAGGTTAATGTTAAACCTGACAAACTCCCAAACTTTTCTTGAATGGTCATTAAATCAGCCAATATTTGACAAGGGTGTTCTAAATCTGTGAGGGCATTGATCACCGGAATCTTCGCATATTTAGCAAAAGTTTCCAACTCCTGTTGAGCAAAGGTGCGAATTGCTAAAACATCCAAATAACGATCTAACACCCTAGCGGTATCCTGGATAGGTTCTCCACGACTCACCTGAGTGACATTGGGGTGAAGATCAATTACCTGTCCCCCTAGTTGGTACATTGCCACTGTGAAGCTGACTCTAGTGCGGGTTGAAGCTTTAGAAAACAATAAGCCCAACACTTTATTACAATGTAACTTGAGTTTTCCCGACTTGAGTTGAGTGGCTAATTTCAGAAGTTCTTGCAGTTCTCCCGAACTTAGATCCGCTAAACTTAATAAATCTCTGCCTATCAATGCTGTCATGCGTGATTATCTATAAAGAACAAATGTTTTTCTGCGCCTTCGTCTAGCCGTGTCACCAGGAATACAAAATTGAACTGTACCAAATATTTTTGCATCAATCTACAACATGGCGGTTAGTTTTACCGATTTTTGGCAACCAGAAAAATATTTTGTTTACCCTCTAGACAAATCATATCCCTATGCTATAATATGTAATCGTTGGGCAAATAAAAATGTCCTAACCAAAATCGCCAGCATAGCACAGTGGTAGTGCATCCGACTTGTAATCGGAAGGTCGTAGGTTCAAATCCAACTGCTGGCCTTATTTTTTGTACATTCGCAAATTATATGTCGCAGTTCGCAAATTAATGTCGTTATTCGCAGATTAATGTCGCGGCTGCTGTTTTTTGGAATCAATTTAATAATGCTGAGTTTTCGCAAATTAATGTCGTTTCGTTTACCCTTGAATGTCGTAGGATTGTTTGGAATTAATTATCAACACAATCATATTACTTCAAAAAGTTGGTGAATACTTGTGCAAAACCCAATTACATAATTATCACAATTAAATAATATTTTCGTTCTAGGCTTGTAAGATTCAATATCTTTACAGGTCGGATGCACCTTTCAACCCTCTCCCATTTGACAAAATTTGTGTAATCCAAAGACGGATAAACCAAGAACTTGATTTGTTCTGCTTTCAACTCACCCCTAGTCGGGATGGTAAGTAATTGGACAAAATTAATTACACAAAAATCTGGGCTGAAATCCTTAACTGGCAAAGAATTGGTAAATAATCAATATGTAATTAATTCTGTCGTGGTACTTAGTTGAAACCTTTGAGGTAAACTTGAGTTCTAATTGGGCGTAGTGCATCTTTCAACCCACCCCTAGTCGGGATGGTAGTTGAAACCAGGTAATGTGTCCTGGACTTCATGGACCTAAGACCTTTCAACCCACCCCTAGTCGGGATGGTAGTTGAAACTTTTATGATTATGCCCCGGACTTTTTTGTTTAATGTCTTTCAACCCACCCCTAGTCGGGATGGTAGTTGAAACCGCGCCCGTCTAGACCCTTGCCAATACAGGTTTCCAGATGCGATTTTGGCAAACCTGTTAAAAAATCTGTTTTTTTGCTCTCAATGGAGGACATTCATCACTCTTCAAATGAGTCAAATCAATACTGGACAAGGGATTCAAGGTTTTGGCAAATCCCCAGGGTTTTTGACCCCGCTTATGGTTCGCCAAAAAAAAGATTTGGGAGGATTCCCCCGACGAAGGGGGTGATTCAGTAGCCACCACTGTGGAAATCCACATCGTTATAAAAACGACTATGGCTAAAAGCCTTACTCCTTATTGCTGGGAGCGCACCTATCCTGTCTTGCGACAGCAGCATCAGAAGCGGGCAGCTACCAGGCTCAGAAAGCATGACAGTCTTCCAACTGCCAAACTAAGCCAGATTTTTCATAGTACAGAGACTCCAAGGAGCATGAACTACGGCGCTATTGTATCTGTATTATATTTTCAAGGTTCGGATTAGTAAACTAAATTATTGCAGCTTGACGTTCTTGATAGGTAAAGACAGCTAAATCTCGTGCTTTTTCTTGTGGACTAGCTCTGATTGGTTGTGTCCCAGCTTCAATTGCAATTCCGGCTTGTGCTGCTTGGGATTTGATACTCTTGATTAATCGTCCATAACTCCAGCGATGAACGTTTATTCGATATTCTTTGGCATATTTCTGTTGGCCTTCTTTGTAACCAGGGCATTGATTTTCTGCTCTGGATTGAATTTCACTACTGATTTGCTCCCGCATATCACGGAGTTTTGGTAAAACTATACTGCCAGCTTGATATTTTTTAGCGATCGCAATTATCGCATCTGCTAACAATCTATCCACATATTGTCCTAATTCCGACTCACCAAAAGAATTGGGTTTATTTTGTTTTTGGGCTTTGTGGCGTTCGTGAGAGAGGCGTTGTTGTTGTTGTCGCTGACGATTTAGTAAATTGTAGTTTTCACCAAGTAGTTGTTTGACACTGCGATAAGCTATAACTTCATTTTTAATAACATCTACCACCGCTACTGTGACTGGTTTTTCTAGTCCAAAACTAACACCTATTAAGATTAAGGATTTACCTTGATAATTAGGTTTGCTGGGACGAGGAAAAGGGTTATTAATTCGAGCTAGTGTTGATTGCTGACGAGTGATAAAAGCTTGTTGTTTATCGTTGAGATCATCTTTCTGTTTAGTTTTAGTTAAAATTTCGGTAATTGCTGTAACTTTCTCCTCAACTACCTGTTGAGTTCCTTCGGTAGTCAGCATCCGAGTATCTAAAGAACAATAAAAATTCAGTTGATTTACTTTCCAATGTTCACCTTTTTCTTCACCTGGCAACCAAGCTATTCTTCCTGAGCGTAGAGTAAACAAACTGCTTGAGTGTTGCCTTTTACTATTGCGTAGAATTTCTTGATCCTCTAGGAAGCGTTGGAAGTAGTGCAAATGACGCTTATCGCAATAAATCTCAAAAGTAAGTTTTCCCAAGCCATTGAACCGCACAAAGAGACGATTCTTATCATTTTTTAACCATGTCATATCCTCGTTAGATTCATAAGCCACAGGAAATGGCACATTAGCAGTTTTTCTTAAAAGTGCTGCTTGCCAAGCTTTTGCTTCATTTTCATTTTGCGTAACATTCAAGGTGGCAATTTTTAAGGTTTCTAACCATTGTTCTCCTGTCAAATCTCTACCTTTGGGGATGCGACTTTGGAGTTGATCTTTTAATCGCTCAATTTCTATTTCTTTTCTGCGCTTATTTCTGGTAAATTCTTCTGGGTTTTCATCCAGTTCACTAATTTGACAGTTATTTTTAAGTAGATATGCTAAAGCGCAACGAGTAAGAGGCTCTTCTGCTTCCTCGTAAGTGTTTAAAAGAATTTTGAAAAGTGAAAATGTTTTGGGTTTTGCGGATTTTTTAGTCTTTTTTCCCTTTTTTGGTTTGTCATTTGGATCAGACTGAGGGGTAAATTTGCTAAGAAGTTCAGTGGCTTTAGTACGGATTACGTCTAAGCTAGATTGACTTTCTTTCTCAAGTTCTTGATCACTTTTGAGCATTTCTAGCCAACGCTGTTTCCCTTTTATTTGGTTCTTTCTGCGTTTCTGTAAAGCAAACCAGGATTTATACAGATAATCCACTAAGGCAATTGCTGAGGTGTAAAAACGTCCAGGTTGTCCAGTAAAAGGTTCTTGAGTTTTGAGGGAGTTACCCAGTGTTTTGAGTAATTCAGCAGGTATACTACCCTTTTCTAGCCAGGTTTCAAATTCTGGGTGTTTTCCTACCTGTACCAATATTTCATTGATGAGTGGTGTATTTTTTTCAGTCATCAATTCCCATAGTTGACGGAGGCTGTTTTCTTCAGCAACTAAGCGACATTGAATTGTGATAACGCTCATGGTGTCTTTGATTTTGTGGATTTGAGAAACGTGACATGATTGTTGATTATTTTTTTACTTCCTCTAATTATAGCGCAATGACTCAATGACGCAATAGCGCAAATGTTTTTTTTCTCAAAGACTGTGTGAAAATAGAAGCCGCAAGATTGGGCTTCAAATTAGGATGGCAGAAGAAACTAGAGAGGTTAGGGGAAGAGTCCCTAAAGACATAAAAATCGCCTTTGAAATTGCCTGTGCGCGTCTGGAAGTGACGCAAACTGCGGCTTTGGAGGAGGCGATTAGAGATTGGTTGCAAAAAAAAGATTCCCCTGCTGGTGGTAAGTCAGAGGGGAGTTAAAAGTGCGATGCTTATAGTGAGGGTAGCGATCTCATCTTCTGGTGAATTCTAGTAACTAGAGAAAGTTTACAGGTTACAGGTTGAAGAAATATATATATAGAAATTTATTAGCAGACGTATATAATGGAAAATTGATACAGCTATTGTTTCTTGGCTATTTTCAATAGAACGCACTCATTCAAGCCATAGGTCATGTCTTCTGAAGCTGAAACTCGTCAAAATTTAATAGACGTTCAGCTTGAAAAAGCAGGATGGAGCTACCAGCGAAGGGATTTGCTGGATAAATTTCTACTGGTTAATTTGCCTAACACGGTTAGGGAAAGGCAGGGAGTTTACCACGCAAATCGTGAGTATGTTGACTATGTTCTGTCGAGTCGAGATAGCAAACCTTTGGCAATTGTAGAAGCAAAACGCACAAGCCGTGATCCTTTAACTGGAAAGCAACAGGCTGCTGATTATGCTGATCGCATCCGAGCGACCCATAATTTTGAACCTTTCATTTTCTTGGCTAATGGGGAAAAGATATATTTTTGGGATAGAGAGCGGTATCCAGCACGAGAGGTTAGTGGCTTTTTGACAGAAGATGATTTGGCTCGTCTCGCCTTTCAGCGTCAATACCGAGAAAGGCTGACTCAGTTTAGTCCTACTCGTAAAATCATTGACCGTTCCTATCAGTTTGAAGCAGTGAAGCGCGTTACTGAAGCATTGGAACAGGGACAACGGAAGTTTTTATTGGTAATGGCAACCGGAACTGGTAAAACGCGCACCGTAATTGCCCTAATTGATTTGTTGATGAGGGCCAACTGGATACAACGGGTACTGTTTTTGGCAGATCGTCGGGAGTTGGTGCGTCAGGCATTAGGTAATTTTAAAGAACATATTCCTGATGAAACTAGAGCGCGAATTGAAGCTGGAGAAATAGACAGCACGGCTCGCATTCATGTGGCTACTTACCCCAGCATGATGCAAGTTTACCAACAACTTTCGCCTGGATACTATGACTTGATAGTTGCCGATGAAAGTCACCGTTCAATTTACAACCGTTATAAGTCATTATTTCAACATTTCGATGCCTTGCAGCTTGGCTTGACAGCAACTCCGAAAGATTACATTGACCACAACACTTTTGAACTATTCGAGTGTCCAGATGGACTACCAACGTTTTATTATCCCTATGTAAGAGCGGTTGATGAAGGTTATTTAGTCAACTATCGGGCATTAGAAGCACAGACCAACTTTCAACTTCAGGGTATTAAAGCAGGACAATTGCCGCCCGAACTTCAGCAACAAATGGAAGAACGGGGGATTGATCTGAGTGAACTTAATTTTGAGGGAGGCGACCTAGAGCGACGAGTAACAAATGCAGGTACAAATGATGCTCTAGTTAAAGAATTTATGGCGAAATGTCGTAAGGATGCGACAGGAACATTGCCGGACAAAACAATCATTTTTGCTATGAGCCACCGTCATGCGATCGAGATTTGGAAGAGCTTCAATCGTCTTTACCCAGACTTGCAGAAACGAGGATTAGCAGAAGTCATCGACAGTCACATGGAGCGTGCTGACGGAACCCTCGATGATTTTAAGCGGAAGAATATGCCGCGAGTGGCGATTTCGGTAGATATGCTAGATACGGGGGTTGATGTGCCTGCGATCCAAAATTTGGTGTTTGCCAAACCTGTTTTTAGTCAAGTGAAATTTTGGCAGATGATTGGGCGTGGGACTCGATTGTGGACAGATCCGCGGACAGGGGAAAAGAAAGAAAATTTTCTAATTATTGATTTCTGGAACAATTTTGCTTATTTCAACATGAACCCAGAAGGGGAAGTTGCAAGTCTAACAGAACCGCTACCTGTACGATTGTTCCGGTTGCGGCTAGAAAAACTTGCTTTGCTCAGAAGTCAAGAACAAACGGAGGCGATCGCTACTACTATTACTCAAATTCAGCAAATGTTGGCGCAACTACCCACAGACAACATCAATGTGCGTTCTCATTTGCAGGAGTTAGGAGAATTGGCAAAGATTAGATATTGGAAGTCCTTAGATAAAACGAAAGTTGAACATTTGAGTACGGCGATCGCTCCTCTGCTGAGATTTTTGCCTGATATCAACCTGCCTGTAATGACATTTGAGGTAAAAACTGAACGGTTAGCTGTTACTCACCTTGCTGGACAAGTTAATCTGATTGATAAGCTACGGGAATCTATTACCGAAGACTTGAAACTTTTACCTAAAAACTTACCTGATGTTCAAGCACAACAAGAAAAACTCGCCTGGATAAAGAGTGCTAAATTTTGGCAACATCTGAGCTATGATCGAATTGCGGATTTGCAGAACACTTTTGCTTCTTTGATGCGGTTTTGTCAACGTCCTCGCAAAGACTTAATTGAGCTAAATTTGCCTGACCAGATTGCTACCCGTCGCTGGGTAATTTATGGACCTAGTGGGGAAGGAGCATTTGCTGAAAATTATCGGGACCAGGTTGAAGCTCATGTGAAAAATCTAGCAGATCAGCATCCCATAATACAAATGCTTATGCGGGGTAGGAATTTGAGTGATAAAGATATTAAATCTCTTGCCCACACACTGAACCAGTCTGATCTGTTTGTGACTGAAGATGTCTTAAGAGAGGTATATGATCGCCCCAATGTAACTCTCATAGACTTCCTGCGTCATATTCTAGGATTAGTGCAAATTACCAGTCAGGAAGAAGAGATTTCTGCGGCATTTGATGAGTTTATTGCTGCCCATCCCAGTTTTTCAGCCAAGCAAATTTACTTTCTCAGAACTATGCGCTCGGCGATATTACGCCGGACAAGGTTAACAGTTCACGATTTGGAACAACCACCTTTTAGCCGAGTTGGAGCAGTGCATCGGTTGTTTGAAGAAGCAGAACTGGAAAAAATTCTGAATTTTTCCAATCAGTTTGTTGCGTAGGAAGATTAAACAACGTGGCTCAGATGACAACTTGGCAGTAACCTTATAAGGTTATAAGTTAGTCGTTTAATTAAGATTCTGTGCTTTCACCGCAACTAAAACGAGAAATTCGTGACCTGTGGAATTATTTTTGGTCAGGTGGGATTGCTAACCCATTAGCTGCCATTGAGCAAATTACCTATTTGGTGTTTTTGAAGCGGCTGGAAGACTTGAATCCAAGTCTTATTCCAGAGCAATGCCGCTGGAGCAATTTTAAGCACCTATCTGGGGAAGCTTTATTTAAGCGGGTTCGGGGTGAGGTATTTGAGTGGCTGCGATCGCTGGATACAGATGATGAACCAGTGCAAGAGTCTGAGGTTGAAAGTTCTGGGGACGATTCAGACGAAGAAAAACGCGAGAAACGTCATGGACGGATGAGCGATGCTGTCTTTTTAATTCCGAATGCAACATTGCTAAGGCGGGCAATTGACACTATAGACAAGCTGTTCATTCCCTCACGCAATCAAGACACACTGGGCGATATCTATGAGCATCTGCTAGGTGAAATTGCCGAAGCTGGGAAAAATGGACAGTTTCGGACTCCCCGTCACATCATTCGGGTAATGTGTGATCTAGTGAATCCGCAATGGAATGATCGCATTTGTGACCCAGCGTGTGGCACAGCAGGATTTTTGATAAATGCTTATCAGCACGTTCTTAAAACTCATACAGATCCAGCAGGACTGGTGTTTGAAGCAGATGGAACACCTTTTAACTTAGATGATGATGTCAAACGCATGGATCTGGTTGGTGGAAATCTTTCCACTGAACAGGATAAATATCTCAGAGAAAACGCGCTTTATGGCTACGATTTTGACAAAACAATGGTTCGTTTGGGCTGGATGAACCTAATTCAGCACGGCATTGAAAAACCGAAGATTAACTACGCCAATACCCTGGGCGGTGCGTTTAATCAAAAGATTCAGTCTGGTGAGGTTGGTGATTTTAGCGTCATTTTAGCAAACCCGCCATTTACAGGCAGTTTAGATAAGGATGACATTGGTAAAACGCTTCAGGATCTTAAAACCAACAAAACCGAACTCCTATTTATAGAACTGATTTTGCAGCTTTTGACAATTGGTGGTAGAGCAGCAGTGATTGTACCGGAAGGGGTGCTGTTTGGCTCAACAAAAGCACACAAAATTTTGAGAGAAAAGCTGGTAGCCGAAAACACTTTGAGAGGGGTGATTTCGTTGCCAGGAGGTGTGTTTCAGCCATATACAGGTGTGAAAACTTCGATTTTGCTGTTTAACAAGGGTGGCAAAACCGATGAGGTCTGGTTTTATGAGGTAGCGAAGGATGGAGAAACACTGGATGCCAAGCGGACTCCCAGACCGCAGGAAAATGACCTATGGGATCTAACACTAAAATATCGGCTGCAATTTGAAGAATCTGCCCCAGCATTTGTAGATGGGGAAACCAGGAAGCAATGGCAGACGATGGAACCCAAAAGGCTTTCAATCTCCTATGCCAAACCAATGATCGAAACCGAGCCATTTCGCTCTGAAGAGCCTGAAGACCGCGAAATTAATGACAAAATCAAAAAGATTAAGGCTCTACTTCACCTCTGGTATAAATCACTTTTACACATTCAGAAACAACAGCCCATTAATTCTGAAAAATTGAAACTTTGGCTCTTCAGCCTTAGCTATCATTTTTTGTTTGCAGTTGTAACATTTCCAGTGGATATTTTTGAAGGACTGGAAATTGAAGAATTAAATGAGCCTAAAAATTGGTCATCCGCTCTTGAAGATATTTCTGAAAACGACCACAACCTCTCTGCTAGACGATACAAGCCACTTACATTAACTTCTGAAAACCACGACCCACCTACTAAAATTATTTCTGAGTTGCAAGATTTAGAGAGTACAATTCAATTAAAATTAAATTTTTTGCTTTCGATGATAGAGGGTAAAAAATGAGTTTGACTACCATACTAGAATTACCTTCAAAATGGACAATTGTTGAAGTAGGTAAGGTTGCAAGAATTGTATACGGCAAAGGTTTACCATCTGAACAAAGAGCAGGTGAAGGCGGAATACCCGTTTTCGGTTCCAGTGGAGTTATTGGAGAACACAATAAAGCTTTGTATTCTGAGCCAAGTATCATTATTGGACGCAAAGGAACAGTAGGTTCTATTTACTATGTTTCTTCCCCTTTCTGGTGTATTGATACGGCATTCTATTTGGATTCAATTAGCTCATCTGTTGATATTGAATTTTTAGCTCATGCACTTCGCAAAATAGATTTATCTCGATTTTCTATTACAGTTGGTGTTCCAGGCATTAATCGTAATGATATCGCTCGAACACAGATTCCTCTGCCACCATTGCCAGAACAGAGACAAATTGTTGCTATTCTGCGGGAGGCAGATGAAATTCGTTGTTTGCGAAAACAGGCAAATGAGAAATGCAGGGAGTTTTTACAATCGGTATTCTTTGAGCTATTTGGAAATCCCGATCCAAAACTTAATGATAGAGGCTGGGAGATTGTTAAGTTAGAAGATTTTCTAGAAGTAGGTACAGGTGGTACTCCTAGCCGTTCTAATCTAAGCTATTATGGGGGTACTTATGCTTGGGTGAAAACAACAGAACTGTGTGACAGTATTATTACTTCTACAGAAGAAACAATTACGGAGGCAGGATTGAAATTTAGTAATGCCAAAATTTATCCTGAAAATACAATTCTTCTGGCAATGTATGGTCAAGGGCAAACAAGAGGTAGAACAGCAAAACTTGGCATTCCTGCTGCAACTAATCAAGCTTGTGCTGCTTTTCTACCTTCAAACGAGTTATTGCCAAATTATTTATGGTATTGGTTTCAGAATTCGTATGAAAATGTTCGAGATTTAGCTAGGGGTGGATCTCAAGCAAATCTAAATTTATCAATATTAAAGAAACTAAAAATCCCCAAGCCAGATTTGAATTTACAACAAAGATTTGAATCTTTAGTTTATGAGTATCTACAACTAAAAGCATTATCAACTACAAGTCTTGATAAAACTGACGTTCTTTTTAAATCTCTACTTTCTGATGCCTTTACAGGTGAACTTACCTCAACGTGGCGAGAGCAGCATCAAGAAGAATTAGTAGCAGCAATAGCAGAACGCGATCAATCGCTTCAGATATCTCAGCCTGTAGATGTCGAAGACGTGGCTAATGAAGAAGCAAGCAAAAGTAAGATATCAGAACTACACCATGATCGATATGAACTGTTACGAAGCCTAAGCAAGAGCCAACGGGAAATTTATGGATTTGTAATCCAAGAAACCACCTATTTTACTCCCGAATACCTGGAAGAAAAACATTCTATTTCCCGCAGTCTTGCTCAAAAGAGCTTGCAGTTATTAGCGGGTACTGGACTCATTGTACCCATCACTTTACCCACTCTTACATCTAGTGGATTGCGGTATGAATTGGCTTATCGCAACTTAAACAAGGATGATAATACCCAATATACTGATGATGAATTATTAACGAAGGACGCTGTGTGAAGTTACGCTACTTGCATCTTTGGGGAACACCCCCGTTACAGGAACTTATAACTACCTTTAACCAGGAGAAAATACTGGGGCGGAAATGCGCTATTCGCTTTGTTGTTGGCGTAAATGGCAGTGGCAAAACCCAACTACTGCAAACCCTCTCTGAAATTTTTCTTAGTCTGGAAAGAAAAAAATTACCGCCTTTTCGAGTTACATTTGCCTACGATCTGAAAAAAATTGGTGAAGAAGAACGCCCTGCAACCATATATCTCCGTTATCCACAGGATACCCCTTCATCTACAGCCATCTTCGCCGTATTTAAACGACCTTTACGTGACGATCAGGACTGGGAAGAACTAGAAAACACTCCCACCGAAAATTTGGAAACTGATTCGAGAATTTCTTTCTTTATTCGTGGGGATCAACTTGGTAGTACCATTCGTCCCTATCTTCCTAAAGTTCTGTTAGCTTACACCTCCGGTGCAACCGAAACTTGGGCAACTTTGTTTGCTAATCAGCAGACTGAACGCGAAAATTTACCCGATGCTGTTTTTGAAGAAATTTCCCTTGAAGAAGAACGCCCTCCTAATTGGGATCTAGGTCAAGAAAAACTTTATCGAAAAGAAGAAGGATTAGAGTCCATACTAGAGCCAGAATTAACTTCTGATGGAGCGCAAACTGCCAGCCTTGGCTATTATGTCTCTCCCCAAGCGCTTAAACTTGTCTTTTTTGCTGTTGGGCTACACCAAGCACGAAAAGACTTTCAGGAAATGCCCACAGAACAGGCAGAACAGACTTACCGCGATCGCATCGAGCAAGCTATTCAAAATCAAGAACCAATGCCTGGACTGCGGGGATTGTTCAATAAAATTGACTGGCTTTGGTTGATTAACGTCAATTTTCAGATTCTTTTTCAACCTAACCGCTTTTCTCAGCAGACCCGACCACTGAAACGCCTCTATGACATAGCAACTGCCGTCATCCGTGAACCAGTTCCAAGCAATGGTCGGAAACTCGTCTTTGACCTGCGTCGCTCCCTGCCAAATCAAACTGATGTTGATACCAGCACTTGTGCCGCCCTTATAAGAGCTATCTGCGACAAATCTGACACTGCAATTGATGAAATCACTCCTTTTGATATTTTCAAGCAGCTACTCTCTTGGCAAGAACAAGGTTGGCTTGAAGACATAACAATGACCTTCTGCAAACGAAACGTCGAAGATATTTTGCTTTACAACTGGCTAAGTGATGGTGAACGGGTATTTTTGGGACGTATGGCATTATTTCAACTACTAAGAGGCGAAAACGATGCCTTGATGATTTTAGATGAGCCAGAAACTCACTTCAACGACGTTTGGAAACGCGAAATTGTTGATGTAATTGACACCAGCTTAAGAGATAATAATAGTGAAGTCATTATTTCCACCCACTCTAGTATCTCACTTACAGATGTATTTGACACCGAGATTACTCTGCTCTATAAAAATGAAACTGATGGTTCGATCGCCATCATTGAGCCAAGAATCACTACCTTTGGAGCTTCACCCAATGAGATTATGATTAACGTCTTTGGTGCTTCCGAAAGTGTAGGACAACGCGCTACTGAGTTTCTTGATTTGGTACTGATGTTAGCTGCTCATCCGGATCAGGTTGAGGCAATCTGGCAGATGAATGGCGATGCCATACATCAATCTTCTGAGTTTGGACAACTAAGAGAATTTATGCGAGAACTCCCTCATCAATATGGAAATGGCAACATCGAAGACCTTAATGCCCATCTTCTAAATACTCTAAAGTCTATTTATAATTACGCCCAACAAAAAAGACCTAACCAAAATATTCAGGTTAGCGATACTCTAGAACTTCTTCAGGAGAAGTTAGGCCCTGGTTATTACCAATTTGAATTTCGTCGTCGTTTAAGAGCATTAAGGGAACGAGAATCGAATGCTTCACAAAATTAATTTACCTAACTTTGAAGAACTGTTTAAAAAAATTTTTGCTTTTCAGCGTCAGGTACTTGCATTTGCGTGTGATACCACAACATCTCTTTCTGCTGAAGGTACAATCGTTCAAAACGAAATTTATTTAAAGTTTAGTGGGGATTTAGGTGTTTGGTTATGGGGAAAGCTTTGGATACATAAAAGAGATGATAGCTGGGAGCAAAGTGATTTACAAAAGGGCTTAGTTAAATTGATCAAAGCTGCTCAAGCAAATCGAACAGTTAGCTTGGTGGTACTAGATGCTTTCGAGCATGATATCCAATTCTACAACTGTTTTAACAACCCTACATTTGAGTTTTGCTACAAAACGCGGCTAAATGTTCCGATTCAAGAAGCTCTAAAAGATTTGATGCCAGTATTTTACACTCATCTTTTAGAAGATGGATTTCCACAAGCTGTTCACGGAGATACAAAATCTTTTAAACGAGTAGATTTAGTGTCGGAATTTTGGAGAGTGAATGACAGTTTAGAGGTTTGTCCAGCTTGCGATTCCCCTCGACCTGATCGGGTACAACGCCCGGTAGGAAAAGGAAAAAACTTGAGATTAGAAACAAAAATATATGGGAATTTAGATCATTTCTTTCCCAAGAAGAAATATCCTTTTCTTTCAGTTCACTATGTTAACTTGGTATCTCTTTGCCTTGAGTGCAATATGACATTCAAACTCGAAGAAGATCCTGTAGAGACAAATAGTATACAGCCATTAGTGCATACATTTCTTCCCTATTTAAATCCTGCTATAGATAGTATTGAAGTTAAAGTAACTCGTAACGAAGAGGGTGTACACTTACCAAATATTACAGAGAAAGATGGGACATCTTCTCCAAGAATTGACAATCTCAATAGAGTATTTAAGTTGGAAGCAAGATGGCATGATAAATTACGCTACGTTATTGGAACGATTCGAGATTCACTTTCTGGAGAAGGGCGTAGGCTGCGTCGAAGAGGAGGTGAGTTAAACGAGCAGGACTTAAAAGACATCCTAGAAGATATGTTTGTAGAATATAGAAGTAGTCCGAAAGGCAAAATTCATTACGGTATTCTTCAGAGCAGTTATTTATCATTTGCGATTGCAGATGAAGCAGAGATAGCTGAACTATTGACACAATTTACTGGTCTGTGAAACTAGCTGCCAAGCTGAAAGATACCTTGCCATTAAGTAGTATATTAGTTCTATAGTTAATCATTACTGTGGTGATTAGGGAATTGAGAAGCCTAATTTCTTCAGATTTCTTTGTAGTGCTTTGCGATCACTTACCTCTATCCCCATAGTTTGTAAACTGTAGTAGCCATAATTTTATGTAGTTTGGATAAATTTTGTTTACTGCTGTAGCTATTATTTGACTAACCCTGTTGTGATACTCCAGATGCAGCATAGCTAATCATCATTGCTGTTAATGGACTGCTCGTAGCAGATGTAGCGTAATAACTGGCATTTGTCCTATTATCTTAGAGACGTGGTTAGCTTCACGTCTCCTTCTTATTGTTCAAAATTTCCTAATCACGCTTTTGGCGTTTAGCCATCGTTACAAAAGGTAGAAAACAGTGAGGACATTCACCTTTAACCCAATCTGTGGGAATAGGGAAAGGAGTTTCACAGTTAGTACATTTTATTAATAATCGTACATTGTGGCGATCGCATTTCATTCTATCCTTTAACTGCCACTCAACCCGATGAAAAGGAGATTCTGCATAGCAAGCAGCACATAACCTAATTGGTCTAGGCTTCATCGTCATTCCCTGAGACGGGAACATTTCCATTAATCTATCCACATTCACTCCCACCGCAGAGGACAAAGCCTCCAAATCTTGTGGAGTAGGAAAAGGATTGAAATAAAGCTTCTCCCAACGTGAAATCATTGCACCGAGTCCAGCAATTTTTCCCAAAGAGTATCCTGACGGTAGGCTGTTAGCCTTAAACCGTCGCAAACGCCCTAAATAATGACTAATACTCTCCCCCTCAGAAGGTTCAACATAGCCTAACTTTGGGCGAATTTCATCATCTTTATCAATCTCTATTTCTGTTTTCGAGAGGAATATATTTTGTGCCATAACGACTAGCAATTTTTTCTAAAATACCTTCATCAACTCGGTGAAATCCATTTTTGAGAGAATGTAAAACAGCCTTAGTTAGTATCTTGATTAAAATTCCCATTCGGGCATTTGTACTAACTGCTAAAATCTCAAAAATATTACCCTCAGCTAAATTAGATGCTTCTGGAAGAGATAAAATATCCAATTCAATTGTAGTTAATGTCTTTTTGAAATCATCATATTCTAACCGTTCAAACTCATAGAGTGTTGGGAAATTAGTCAACAAATCACAATTTTGTAAAAGTTCATCTAACTCCTTACCTCCAGCTAAAACAATAGGAACATTACACTCTTCAAAAAGTTGTTTCAAGTCTAGCAATGCTTCCTTTTGAAGATTTTCTGCATTATCTATAATCACCAATTCCAATCCAAATAGTTCCAGACTACCCGCTAATCTTGGACGTAAATCCTGCCTTTTACCTGTTGGTGCAGCATGGTTAATATCCTTCAGAATTTGTGAAAATAGCCGCTTAGAACTCGATGCAGACCAAGCCTTGACATAGGAAACTCGTTTTTTATCCTCATCTCGATAGTGAAGTGCTGCCCTGCTTTTTCCTACATTTCTTGGTCCAATGATTCGACCACATTGTTTGAGAATACGCAATTCATCTAACCATCTGAAACATTCCGAAGCCCGATCTGTTGTGATAAAACAAGCTCTAAAAATCTCTTCAATATCAATAGTTTTCGCAATTTGAGCCTTAATGTCTAACCTTGGGGCTAGGACTTCAACAATAGATTGAGTTGCCAGTTGAGGTTGCGCCATAATTTACCAAATCTTGTTCAAATTTTTTTGACGGTTAGAGAAAACTAATTTATGTCTCTCTTCTTCTTGAGGGTTAGGTAAAGTTGATAGATTTTCCTGTGGTTGCTGTTCTATCTTCTCAAGCTTGATTTCTTCCCTGGAAATCCTCTCTGGTAAAACTTCCTGATTCTCTTGTTTCTTTGAAGATTTAGAAGCTCTAATTTTGCGTAGTTCAATAACATTTGAATCTTTCTTAGATGCAGAACGAAGACGCTTTTGTTCTGAGTTCCTTTTTGCCTTTTTATCCTCTTTACGTTCCTCTACAAGTTCCTTGCGTTTACCCAATGCTAATAAGGCATCATAGTTACAATGCTCCTTACGAGCATTACTTCGCTCTTTATTCAGGGCTTTTAATTCTTCTATACTCAAATCATGGGTATCCATATTAATGGCATGAGCATAACCCAAAAATTCTTCTGTATTATCATCAGTTTCACAACTGTAGATATATAAACTCAGGATATGATCTGGATCATATCTCAGCGTTACATATTCACCTTTATATGCTTTAAGTGATTCTCCTCGATAAATCAGGTTTTCAAATTGAATTGAACCATGAGCTTGAACAACTCTTTGCGCTTCTTTCATCAAACAAATATCCAATTCTCGCTCATCCAAAGGTTCAGGTAGTTTTCCTCCCATACCCTTAAACCAGCGTTCAAATCTCGTATCACGAGGCTCTTTAGGATAAGGCTCATGATTATAGATATCACAAAAGAAACTAGCGAGAATCTTATCCAAATCCTGTATTGTCAAACAGGCTTCTTTCTCAGCATTTTCGGGACGTTCCTGAACATTTGCCCCTGTATAACCAGGTAAATCTTTGAGAACTTGAGTATTAATGGTTTTGAAAATTCGTTCCACAATACCGCCTTCCGGTGGGCGATCTCTCAATTCACACTGAAATCCTAGTTTTTTACCAATGGCTTTGAGATGTTTTGAGCGAAAATCTTTACCACCATCAGTAAAAAAATATTGATAGGGGTGTCCACATACATCCCAAGACTTATTAAGTTGATAATCTTCAGGGTAGTTTTTAGGTAAAATAGCGTGTCTGAAAGCTAAAGCTACCTCTGTAGAACCGGGTTGTTTTATCCATAAGCGAAAACCAACAACACAGCTTGAAAAAGTATCCACAATAGTAGTTAGCCAAGGACGTTCAGACAGTAAATTGCCATGATTATCAACTATGCGAACATCTAATTTAGTATGATCACATTGGATAATTTGGTTACTAAAGTCAGCCTTCAGTAGTTCGCCATCCCTTGTTACCACTGTCATCCAAGATCCCGAACCCGGATTTCTAACTCTTGTTTTCCGTTTATGTTGTTCAATTAAAGGATCTAAAATTCGATAAACAGTAGCTTGATGGGGATATTCTCCTAGCTTCAGTCCAAGATCAACAATTGCGTGTCGCTTCACTTCACGAATTATAGATGCTGGAGATATTGGATGTTTGTCTTTCAGACTTTTTTCGTAAATTGTTGTGATGAAGTTTTGCCAATATTCGCTAACTCGATATTTTCCCTTATCTGCTCGTTCTATTCCTGCTGTCTCTCTTAACTTATCTTCATCGTATTGCTTGAGAAGACGTTCCACCTGGCGAGTGGAAACATCAAGGGTATTTGCAACTGCCTGTTTTCTCTGAGACTTAATAGTGCGATTAGGTGATTCAGCAAGCCACTGGATTAAATTAAATGTCAGTTTATGCCTATCCGACGTTGCCAGAATAATTTGGGATGGATCTACGACAAAATTACTCTTGCCTAGCAAAATAGCTTCTGGAACTTGCGTCGAATCTTCAGTGAATTCAAATTCTTCGTCTGCCATAGAGTGAAACCCACTCACGAATGATTAAGGTACTAATGTACCATGAATTACTAGAAAATGCGACATCTAATTTGCAAAATACCAAAATTTTAACAAACGACGTTAAATTTGCGAAATTAGGTTTTGCGACATACAATATGCGAATTAGGTAATTTTGTCTTTTGTGGGGGTAAATAGCTTATGATGCTTATATAATAAAGGTTCTAGCCCTTAAAAGCAGTTGCGACATGACTTGCGAAATGCGACATTTAATTTGCGAACGTACATTATTTTTCGAGAATCATTTTCATGTCATTTGAAAATGCTATAGCGTTTATTGGTTGGGTGAAATACAAGAACCCAACCCCCTCCCCGCAAGCGAGGAGGGGGCTTATGACTGTATCTCATTCAAGTGCATACCGCTATATTAGCAACGTTATTTGTGATATTGGGAAATAAGAACTATGCGATTATATATAGAAGATAAAGGTATTGATTCGGTACAAACACTTATGTTAAGCTATGTAGTAACAAATAAAATCTAATACCTATACCTTGTCAAGACTGCGGAAATTATCGCATTTTTAATGATGTGATTGTGGGCGCGGTTGCTGATGGTGCTGGGAGTGCTAAATATTCTCATATTGGTTCTAAAATAGCGGTAGAAACCGCGCTCAAATACCTTTCAAAAATTAGTGAATATCTCCAGAAGAGAAAAGGATTTTGGCAAAGGGCTTCTCAAGCACTTTCAGAAATAGAAGCGAAAAAGCTTTTTGCTAAAACAGTCAATCAAGTTATTGCAGAATTAAAAAATCAAGCAGCTAATAATGATTATTCTGTTCAGGATTTAGCTTGTACTCTTTTAGTTTTTATGTTTCTTTTGCTTGGCCTAAGTCGCTGACGGGATGACAAAAATGGTTAAGATGCAGACAGAATAAGCCTCATAGCTCTCTCACCCTGTTGATAATACTTCC
>JAKOGY010000210.1 GCA_028658405.1 Dolichospermum sp. ST_sed8
TTCTCAACAATGGTTCCAGTATTATTGAGTTGAGTATTTAGATATTTAGAACTAGAACCACTAATGGTTAAAGTGCCACTATTAGTAATAATTCCTGAACTCTTTAAAGTTCCTCCATTCCAATTATTTGTTGTTGGTAAATTCCAATTTCCATCTACTTGAAATATGCCATTTCTCAGAGTAAATTGAACAGTATTTGCAATAGCAGTTCCTCCTGCTAATTTGACATCTAAAAGTCCATCAACGTAAAGATTCCCATTACCGTTAATTTTTGCTCCATTATTAAGAGTACCACTAAATGCCAATGTTGTACCGCTAGTTAGATTAAAGTTTCCACCATTACTAACTCCTCCTCCAGTAATGTTTAAAGTTCCTGATTCAACATTGACTGTTCCTGTATTATTGAAAGCAACTCCAATAGTGCCTGTTCCTGTGGTAGTTTTCTTGAAAGTTCCAGAGTTGTTAAATGTGCCAGTGCCAACACCATTTAAATTACTAATGGTTCCTTCTAGCAATTCATAATTACCAGAATTGTTGAGAATAGCACCATCTTGAAAGTATAAGACACGATACGAGGCGTGATTCTCAACAATGGTTCCAGTATTATTGAGTTGAGTATTTAGATATTTAGAACTAGAACCACTAATGGTTAAAGTGCCGATTTGGGTAATAGGAGTTGCTGATGATAGAGTTCCATTATCCCAAAGAGTACCATTTAAAGTAGTTGCATTAACCCAGACGAAGTTGTTAGCCATGATAAATCCTACTCATTTGTAAAGTTTTTGTTCAGAAAATAGTTGTTGCTGATTCTAGCGTAAACCCATGATCCAAATAATAGGTGAACCAGTGAGCAGCACTTCCATTTAAAGTTTAATAACTGGATAACTTTTGATAGCGATCGCATTATACCCACCGGAGGCGATCGCTCACATTACGCTATCTTGTTAATTAATTCATTGTTTGGTTAAACGAGTACCTGTTTCCACATTTAATAAACCCTCTTGAGTTATTTGATATTTTCTCTCACCAGATAATCCTGCTGAACTTGTAACTTGAACATAAATTAAATCCCCGTTACGTCTCCAAATACCTTGTATATTGGTAATTCTTGTACGCGGACGAGTGTAACCACTGTTAATAAAAGATGAGCATTTTTCTAGAAAATCCCCACTGTCATAAAAGAATGAAGTACAGTCTTGCTTTATTCCTACGTCACTGTCGCCCTTAGTTGAACTATAAGCAGCAATTAATTTGGGGCTATTTTGTGCTTGAGTTGTGTGAATATTCCACCCCAATATAGAAAATATGACGGTGGTGGTCATTAGTAATTTATGCAGGTTTTTCATGGTAATCTCCTTAATTACTAAACAGTAAGAGAAAGTTTTATCTAGGATTGTAAATTGTACAGCACAAATCAATAGATTTACCAGGAACACGCTTGGGTGTACTGTAACCTATAGATTTATAAGAGTTAGAACCTACTACTTGAACAGTCACAGATATGTCTTGTTTGAGATTTTTAATTGTGATCCAATTTGCAAAAGGATTATAAAATCCTCCAGGGAGTGGATTTTCATTCAGCAACTCTGGTTTTGCGTTATCTATCTCAATCCTGACATCATCAAAAGTGTAATTACCATCTCGACGAAGATTAATCTTTCCTTGTTGTCTAAGTTTGTGGATTGCATCAACGGCAAATTGAACCGTATCACCAATACTAGGTTGAGATTGGGCAATTAAAATACTGTTATCTTTTATCGAATCTATTGTATTAGCTGAGATTTCAATCAATTCCAAACTATTTTGTGCTTGAGTGCTGTAAATATTCCACCCAAATATAGATGCTATAACGCTAGTAATTATCAGCAATTTATGAAACTTGTTCATGGTGATGTCCTTGATTACTAAAAGTTGAAAGAGAGTTTTTGCAAATTATTAACAAATAGGAAAAATTGAAAGTGAGTTAGGTTGGGGTCAAGAAAAAATATCATATTACCCAACCGAAAAAACAAAGGATAGTGTTGGGTTTCCTTTCGTCAACCCAACCTACGACTATTAAAAACCGCCTGGATTGTTTTCAATACTGCGCCAGCCACTACCACCAATGAAGCGATCTGTATCTCTCATCGAATCCCGCAACCATGCGCTATTAGGGTCGAGGTCGGTATTAGGGAGTTTAGGAACTGTGTTTGTAGGATTTGGTTCTTGATATTGAGAGGAAGGAGAATTTTGATTTTGAGTAGTGCATTCTGGCGGAATTGCGGATGATGCCGCTTTAGCATTACCTGTAATTGCTAGACCAAGTAACGCGCCAATTGCCGATCCAGTGCAGTATGCTGGTATGGATTGTGCTTGAGCCACATTTACATTCCAGCCAAACATGGAAACTATGGCTGTTGTACCCATCAATAATTTATGAAACTTGTTCATAGTAATTTCTGAGAGAATAATTTTTGTTTAGTTGTTTCACTGTAATGCCATAAATCTGAATTCGTGTCTTAGTAATGATTAAGTTGTGTTTGTTTCATGATTGTTTTATACTCAACTTATGATTGAATAGTTGAAAACCTCTGTATGACACAGACACCTGGACGCAGTACATTGACGGCCTCTGCTGAAGTTAGAAAGAAGGCAAAAACAGCTTTACTTAGGTTAGGATATACACAAGAGGTATTAGCTGGTTTTCTTCAACTATCTCGATCTACCGTCAGCAAATTTTTTACTGGTAAACCAATTCGAGTTGATGGTTATAAACAAATTTGTGATGAATTAGGATTGAACTGGGAAGATTGTCTGCCAAGAGAACAACCAATTGTAAGATCACAAACAGAT
Source organism: Dolichospermum sp. ST_sed8 (assembly GCA_028658405.1). Classification (GTDB taxonomy): domain Bacteria; phylum Cyanobacteriota; class Cyanobacteriia; order Cyanobacteriales; family Nostocaceae; genus Dolichospermum. The sequence goes on from JAKOGY010000210.1 coordinate 2,833, forward strand.
TTTTTCTGCATTGCAGTAACTGATCAGGAGGAAAAAACAATGCAAACACTTCATCGTCAAAGTCGTCAAATAATTGTCATAGATAGACAAAATAAAACCCAAAAAGCAGAAATTGTGTTAACTGGTGATGTTGATTCTGTTGAAAATTTAAAGATTCTTGAAGAAATTTTACGGCAACATTCAGGGGATACAATCTTAATTTTCGATATGAAATCCGGTAGCATCAGATTATTTATACAAGGCTCTGATGCAGATATTAAAAAACTTATCAATCTTGTTCAATCAAAAACACTTACGGAATTAAATACTTTTCCTATTGAAAGTATTCGGATTTTGGATGCAGATGAGTCTAGTAATAATCAACGAAATAATATAATTTCTTTATCTGGAAAATTTAATAAACGCAATTTTCCAGATGGTTGGGATGATCCAAAAAAATTCATAAATCAAACAATTGAAGGGAGTCGCCCCTTATCATATCAAGTTAGAAGCCAAGAAAATGAGCGTGATGAAATTGGCAAAATTATCCATTTAACTCAAATAAATACATCTCTATTGTTGATAATAAAAAAAGAAGAACTCAATGAAACATTAGAAAAAGGTTTACATGGTATAACTTTACAAATACTTACGACCAATCAACAGATTCAGTTACCTGAAAACCTGAAAATTTTAGTTTTTTATGAATCTTCAGGAGAAATAATAGATGAAAAACTAGCAAGAAGAAAAACGCTCCGCTCTAGTTTTGTCATTGAATCAGAATCTCCCTTTTGTATTGAAGTCAAGCTGGGTGAACAAACTATTGAAAAAGGTCTTTATGTATTATGATTACTTACAAAAGAAGGGAACAGGGAACAGGGAACAGGGAACAGGGAATAGGGAATAGGGAATAGGCACAGGGAACAGGGAACAGGGAATAGGGAATAGGGAATAGGGAAAAGGAAACAGGGAGCAAATAAGAAACTAAAGTTGGTGAGTTTAAAGCTCAGTCAAAAAAAGGATATTTTTACCAGATGCGTAGCACGAAAAAAACAGTGTCATTATCTTAATCTCATGTTTTTAAACATGAGTTTTTCCTGTTAGAAAGTTGCCCGTTCCCTGTTCCCTCTGAATTAATCCATCAATAATCTTCCACAGCACCCAAAGTTTTGAGTGTGACTTTTTGTTGTTCAGTTAAACCGTTAATTCCAGTGATATTCATTCCTTCGTAAGGTCTAGGCACGCGGAGAATTTGACGATTATATGTTTCCATATCCCATAAACTAATTGTACCATCTCTACTGCAACTTGCTACGGTTTGACCATCGGCAGAAAAAACAACAGTATCAATTCTTTTTGTATGTCCTGAGAGAATTTTTCTACATTCACCAGTTTTAATATCCCAAAGTCGCACTGTCCTATCTGTACTACCACTAACGAGTATTTGACCATTAAAATCAACGGAAGTTAATCTATCTTGATGTCCTCGAAAAACTTGCAGACATTCATAAGTATTCAAATTCCATAATCGAATTGTACTATCTTCACTAGCACTGACAAATATTTGATCATTAATGAATTTAACGGAATTTACCCTATCTGTATGTTCGGTTAAAACTTGTAAACATTCATAAGTATTCGCATCCCAAATACAAATTGTGCTATCTTCACTACCGCTAATTAGTATTTGACCATTGGGACTATAAGCAACTGACTTTATGCCAGCATTACTACTTTTATCTGGTTTCAGATTTTGAGATTTACCAGTTTCAATATCCCATATATTAATTGTTTGGTTAAAGCTACTACTGGCTAGTTTTTTGTCATTGGGACTAAATGCTAATGACCAAATTCTTTCTTCTTCTCCAAAAAATGTTTTTAAACATTTACCAGTTTTGATATCCCATATTTTAATAGTTGTATCTGTACTACCACTAGCTAGTTGATTACCATCATGACTAAAAGCAAGTGACCAAATCGTATTTTTATGTCCTAGTAGCGTTTTAAGACATTTACCAGTTTTAATATTCCAAAGTCTTACAGTTGCATTATTATCTCCACTAGCTAATACTTCACCATTGGGATGAAAGGCAATTGCTAACTGCCAATCAGTGTAACCATATAGAGTTTTAATACACTTTCCTGCCTTGATATCCCAAACTTTTATTGTTTCATCTTCACTACTACTAACAAGTCTTTGGTTATCAGCATGAAAAGCCGTTGACAATATCAAACTAATATGTCCTTCTAGAGTTTTAAATTCATAAGTATTAACATCATAAATTTTGATGGGATGATATTTTTGAGAGTCATCATATAGAGATACACAGCAAACAAGTTTCTGGCTGTCTGGACTAAAAGAAATAAACCTAACTGAAGCTTTATTTTCAGTTAATGTCCGAATATGCTGCCATTTTCCATCTTTAAATTCCCAAATTTTTACGACTTCTTCTTTATCTTTATAAGTTACCCCACCATTAGAGTTAGCCAGCAATTTACCATTAGGACTAAAACTAACTGAACTTGTTAATTTATTCAACCCTGGTAAAGATTGCAATAATTTACCCGTTTCCACATCCCACATTTTGATAGTTGTGTCAGGACTACCACTGACAAGTTCTTTCCCATCTGGGCTAAAATCAATCGAAAATACACCTGTTTCTTGCTCTGGTAAAGTTTTTAAACATTCTCCATTTTCAATGTTCCATATCTTTATACCATCACCGCCACAACTGGCAATTGTTTTACCATCAGGATTAAATTTAACAGTATTCACCCAACCTGTATGTCCTTTTAGCGTTTTTAATAGTTTACCTGTATTCACTTCCCAAATTTTGACTGTTTTATCTATACTGCTACTAGCTATTAATTTAGTATCGGGACTAAATGAGATTGATAGTACATAATCATTATGTCCATCACATATAGTAATAAGTTGATTATCTTCCATTCTCCAAATGCGAATTTGTTCATTGATATCGCCACCTGCAAATAACTTGCCATCTGGACTGAATTGAACATTTAAAACAGCACCAAAATTATCAATAAATAGACAATTTCTAAATTTTGATTGTGTAAAATTAACATTATGAATATGTATTCTGCTGAAGTCTGTTTGCCACACAGTTAAATGAGAAAAATCATAGTCATTTAAAACAGGTTGCTGTTTCTCTATTCCTTCCTCAATCAATAAATTTATATGAATAGTTTGCCACACAGTTAAATTATAAAGATCATAGTCATTTAAAATAGGTTGCTGTTTTTCTATCTGTTCCTGAATTAATAAATTTAGAAGATTACCAGCCGCATATCCTGGTTTTTTATTAGGTTGCTTTTTTAAATTAAATAGGATAGGAATTAGCAGATATTCAAGATTTACTTGATTATGTAAATTATTTATTTCACTACGTATTTTCTCTATTAGTTCTAGATGATTTTGAGGAATATTTTTGGATAATTGGTTTAAATTATTATCAATATTTCTAAATTCAGATTTTGGAAGTAGTTGTTCTATAACTGGTTTAAGAATCAAACGAATTTGCATATCTTTGATATATTCTTTACCTTGAGCTTTAAACAAGGCATGACTATTAAATAATTCAATTTGATTATCTCTAATTTCATCTACAATTTGATTGATTAATCGCTTAGTTATATATTCAATAATCACAGGTTGCAGAGTAAACTTAGGATTATCTGTGGAAGTTTCTACTATTTTTTCTAGAGGGATTTTCTTTTTTAATGATTGCAAATGCTTATTGACTTGCTGTAATTTAGAAATTGATAGTAAATCTTCTAATAATTCTGATTCTGAAACTGGTTCACGATTAATTGCTAACCAGTAAATTATCTCCTTTTCTAATTTATTTAATCGCTGAAAGTGCCAGTTTAGTAAATCATCTTCGATGCTTTTTTCTAAAAGATGTTGTTCTTTTTCTAGAAAAATAGCAATGTTTCCTTGATATTGTTCTTTAATAAAACCCGCACTCAATTCTAAAAATAGGGGATTACCACCATAAACTTCAATTAGTTTTTCCCAGTTTTCATCTGTAGCTCTAAATTCACCGATTTGTTGAAAAATTTTCTTGACTGCTTCTGTCTCTCTTAAACCGGTTAATTCTAAAAGACGAACAGCACCATCTTTATATCTTCTTGATTCAATTTCTGGTGGTATAACTCGACTGGTAAGCAGTAAACAGCTTTGATGTTTTTGTTGCCTAATTTGTTGGAACATTTCACCATAAACGCCATAGCCATGTCGATATTTTCCATCTTCTAAAATTGATTCAATATTATCAAAAATTAAAAGACATCTATTTTGTTTTAAATAGCCAAGTAAGGTATTTATTTGAATATTTGGTGATTCTGGTAAATTAGTTTCTTGTTGATGAGAAAGAAATTTGACGATATCAGTGATTATTTCTATAAATGGTGGGGCGTTAAGGAGCGATCGCCAAATGATATAATCAAATTCACCTTGCATACCCCTTGCTAATTTTACAGATAAATCTGTTTTACCTATTCCACCCTGACCTAACTTCACAGAAAGTCCGGTTTTACCTATTCCTCCACTCCCAACTATAGCCAATACTCGACAGCTTTCATTAACTATCCATTGTTTTAATTTTTCTAACTCCTCTGTGCGTCCAAAAAAATGGTTTACAGGAGGTACATTTCCCCAATCAGCATGAAAACCTTTAGTATTTACAGCACGTAAGTTTTCCCAGGTGAGAGGTTCTACCACTGCGGGATTTATACAAATCGCAGGTAAAAAGGATGCTCCTGGATGTTGTAATTCATGTTTTTTTAATTTATTTCTAGCTTCTTGAACTGCTAAAAATATGGGATATTTTTCCTGAGCAAAAAACTCTAAAAAATAACGAAAGAATTCCTGGGCAATGAAATTGGAAACTTGCTCTTTCATGACGATAACATGAGATATATTCAATTTTGCTAAATCATTTGCTAATCCCAGTCCATCACAAGAGTTGAAAATTGCCAGTCTCAATCCATGATCAATAGCTGATTCAAAACTATTATTTAAGTCATTGATGGTAACACTTTCCTGGTCATTAATATATATATGTCCCGATTCACTTTGAGTTTTACTGTGTCCAGCAAAAAATAAAATATCACAACCTTTTTCTAACCTTTCTTCTAACTGTTTACGGTTAAAAGGAAAAGTCATAAAGTCTATTTTTACATCTAAATCATTAACAAACTGGTCAAAAATAATGCGTTCCTGTTGTAAATCAATTCCCTCATCATCACACAAAATAGCAAGAATTTCTACTTGATTACTTGATTTTGACCTAACAAATCTACCTTGATAAGAAAGAGAGCCGAAACCATGAGTAGCCAAGGGATATTTATCAAAAAAATTCCACTGATGCCAAGGAAGTTTGCGGATTAAGTGATCTTGAATTTGGAAGATTACAAAAATTTCATCATTAATATCTAAAAATTCATTTTTATCCCATTGATGCTGGCAATTAATAAATTCTTGATATTGCAGCCAAACATTAAAACGTTCTTCTAGTTTCTGCTGTGCTAAGGCTAAATTTTTATTGATATCACTGCTATTAATATTTTCACATAGGTCTAATAATCCTGCCTCTAAACTGATAAAATCATCTACTTGCTGTAATAAGTTATTATCGTTTATATCATCGGATAAATTATCTATATTTTGCCACAAATAATCAAAATTCCATTGAGGACATCTGCGGATATAAGTTGGGGTAGGCTTTTTTGTCAATAAAGTTACAGATGAGCGACTGCTGACAGTTTGATAGCGAATATTATAAAGTTTTTGCCAAATTTTGTAGAGTCTAGGGAGTATGGTATCTGGTGGTAAATTTGTATTATATTCATCTGCTCTTTTCTGTTCTGAGTTCCACCATAACTTTATCCTCACAGGGGTATCTTGCTCTAAGTTACCTAGTCCTAAATCAATAATTAGCGATTTGGTCATAATAGGTACAAACCCTTTTCATCGTTGGCTTATCTGTGTATATTATCATAAGTGAACATAGAACAATCATAAAAAAAGCACAACTTAATCATTACAAAGACGGGAGTTGAGGTTTCTGGTTTTATAGTGGTATTTAGTTACTAAATTCTTTCAAAATTTGTGTAATTAATTCTGTCCATGTATTTACAAAAGGAGTTCAAAAATGAGTGTGTTGGATATTTTTAATAAAGGGCTTGAGATCGCAGCAAATGTGCTACAGTACCAAGCAGGTTGGGATGCTGCAATGGAGGGAAAGTCTCCTGACAAAACACGTTACGATAGCGAACCGTCTTATAAGTCAGGATATGATAACGGATTATTTGCTAGAGAACAGCGAAATATAGAATAAGTAGGTGAACAAAATAAAAACGAGGGGTATTGCGTTTTGCTGTAGCCGCTTCCTGTGCAGAAATTTCCCCCCGAACTACACGCAGCCCATGTGTTAGAAGGGAAAAAGGTACAGTTGTAACTGCACCCACAGCCGCCCCTATTGGTGCAGCTTGCAAACCTGCTTTAACAGCACCAGTTAAGTTATCAAAGTGGTATTTAGCATTTAATCTCATTTGCTCCTGACTAGTCATGGTTTTATCACCACGAGCCATATTGTCTTTGCCATTCTCCCATCTGATATTATTCGGATCATTAGAACCTCCCTTACTGTGGGGTTTAACGTGACTAGCGTGTTTATCAGATAGGTAATCTTTGGCATTATTAGCCGCAGTTTGACTATCTATACCCGCACGTTGAGAAGGGGGAATTTTATCTAACATCCCATCTTCCGCACCCTAAACTGTCACACAACGAAAAATGGTCGTTTGGGGATTTGGGATTAGCGATC
>JAKOGY010000211.1 GCA_028658405.1 Dolichospermum sp. ST_sed8
AAACGTCAATAGTAGGAAATGTTTTCCTACTATTGAATCCAAAATACTACATTATTTTGGGATTAGATAGAATGGCTTAAAATTTTGTTGCCAACCGCGACAGTCCGATAGGATAATCGGTCTTTTGTGTCATACTGTCACAGTAGAATATAGATGTCTTTTTAGAATACAGGGAATCTTACATGACTCTTCGTCTTGGTGATACAGTACCTAACTTTACTCAAGCCTCCACCCATGGGGAAATTGATTTTTACGCCTGGGCTGGTGATAGCTGGGTGGTACTATTTTCTCATCCTGCTGACTTTACACCAGTTTGCACGACCGAACTCGGCACAGTTGCCAAACTCAAACCAGAATTTGACAAACGCAATGTGAAAGCGATCGCTCTCAGCGTTGATGATGTAGACTCTCATAATGGCTGGGTGGGTGACATTGAAGAAACCCAAAGCACCACTCTCAATTACCCAATTTTGGCAGATCCAGATCGTAAGGTTTCCGAACTTTATGATATGATTCACCCCAACGCAGCGGCTACTGTTACCGTGCGTTCTGTTTTTGTTATAGACAACAACAAAAAACTGCGTCTGACTTTCACCTATCCTCCTAGCACTGGACGCAACTTTGATGAAATTTTGCGCGTCATTGATTCTCTGCAATTAACTGATAATTACAGTGTTGCTACTCCCGCAGACTGGAAAGATGGTGAAGATGTGGTGATTGTTCCTTCTTTGAAAGATCCTGAAGTCCTCAAAGCTAAGTTTCCTAAAGGTTATGCAGAAATTAAACCTTATTTGCGGATGACTCCTCAACCTAACAAGTAAGTTTTTATTATTTCATTGTCAGGTGGGTTATGCTTTTGTTAACCCACCATTATTTAGTCACAGTTATCTACTTACACAACCACAGACAGAATTTCTACCGGGATCATTTGTAAACCAGTTACCATTCCATTGCAAACCGACAGAATCGCAGGTTCTAGGACATTTGACCTTTGCGTCATCATTGTTCCAGATAGGACCTGCATTAACATCTCCACCTCCAATAAGAAACTGCTGTTGGGCTGTAGATATTTCTACAAATAGGTCTAATCTAGTTTTGGTACTTTGAATTGACATGATTATAGCCGCTCTAAATTACATAACTTAGCCCATAAGTAATCAGGAAAGATTCACCTTACATTCACTCTTAGCTATCGAGAGAATTTGAGATGATTTTTATGAGAGATTTCAATTACAGCAATTCTTGCTGTTATGAGGCACATCATAGCCCCTTCCTCGCAAGCGGGGGTGGGGTTCATGTATCTCACTCAATCAAGAACCGCTGTACATTGACTGACTACTTATTTCCACAAACTATAAACTATGTTATTTATAGATGAAAACATCCCCAAGATAGAAATTAAAAATCTCGACTTCTATCTTATGACGGAATCAATTAGTTAAAAACATCCTCTAAACTAAGACTTACGCACTTTACAAATTAATCATTTTATGCTTTCACCAAAATAGCTCGTTTAAGGCTTCCATTAATTATATTTTTACCCATAAATTAATCGTGGGGTAGGGGTTTAGCTTTTGCTTTACCCCTACAATAAATGTTATTTTCTCGTTTATTCATGCTCGGTCTTTTCTGTCAACAAGTAACTCCTATAAACTACATTCAAGAATTTAATTCACTGGTGAAGATGTGGTGATTGTTCCTTCTTTGAAAGATCCTGAAGTCCTCAAAGCTAAGTTTCCTAAAGGTTATGAAGAAATTAAGCCTTATTTGCGGATGACTCCTTAACCTAACAAATAGGTTTCCATAACAGCAAATATTTCAATCTTGGTAGGGTGGGTTAGCAACGGTGTAACCCACCATTACTTATTTGATTATGTAAGCATTCAGACTAAGATAAAATAGGTAGTTTGTCCAATGATTTTTATTTTTGGATTAATCTTCTATTATAAGGTTGAATAATCAGGGATATCTTAGTTAATCTAAGAATAGAAAGAAAAGAGGAACTGATGTATGACTGATCAAGTAAAAATTTATAAAGGTCACACTCAATCTGATCAGCAACCTAAATCTATTAAGATTAGAAACTTAAAAATCACAAATTTTAAGGGATTAGATGATATTGAACTTGATTTTCCAGCCCCACAATTAAAAGGTGATCCAGATATCATCGTTATGGGTAGTCGTAATGGACTAGGTAAAACATCAGTATTAGAGTCTTGTGCCTTGCTATTTTTAGCAGCATCTCAAGATAAAATATCTTTGAATAGATTTCTTTCCCCTGGTATTTCCATTAATATTCCTGACCTATTAATTAGAGGGGGTGAAGAAGATGCAAATATTAGTGGTGACTTTTTTGTTGATCATCAAAAATTCAGCGTAAATTTACAAATTTCTCGGACTGGCAATTTCAAAACTAATACTGATACTTCAGCATTTAAACAAGTCTTAACTCAAAAACATTTTCAGTTATTTTATACGAGTGATAATATCGAAAGATTCTTTTATTCGTTAGTAGGTTTGAGTCCAGAACCAATTCTACTTCCACATTTTATTTATTTTCATAGCTATAGAAAAATTCAGGAAGGTGGTCTAGAACTAGGAATGATGGTTGAAGATAAGTCATATAGAAGATTAAAAAGAGTCAGAGCAGAGCTTCCTATCAGCACATTTAAACTGGAAATTTTGCGTTCATTAATGAGTCGAGGTGGTCTGTTTGAAAATATAGACGATACTGAATCGGAGAAAGTTATAGAAACATTAAATGAATTAATGAGCCGATACGCATCTGGTACTATTGAAAAGTTACGTCCATCACCAGATAATACTATTGAGTTTAGAATTACGCCAACAAATGGTAGTGCATCTTTTACTTTTGATGGATTAAGTTCTGGACAAAAAGAAATAATATCAACTCTTTTTCTGATTTGGAAATATACCGCTCGTTATCCGGGAATAGTTCTGATTGATGAACCAGAATTACATCTTAATGCAGAATGGCATCGCCGATTTATTCATAATTTATATCAACTTGCACCAAACAACCAATATATTATTGCTACTCATTCTGAGGATATTTTTGCTTCTGTAGAATCTGATAGACGTATCCTCCTATCATCTGGTGAAGATTAATAAAAATCTTGTAACAGAGTTTTAAAGCTTTGATTACTAGCTGTGTTAGTTGTCATAATTTGATATTTGGTTATTTGAAAACTTGATTGCTAATCTATTTATTAGATTAAGTACCTCTAATTCATTTTTTATTTTCTCCTTGTATTCATTTTCCTCTATATTAATTTCAGTAAGTGTTGTATTCAATAATAAAGTTATATAATCTGTATCATTTGGTAATAAATAATTGATATAAATCCCTTTTCTATCCTTCTCAACTAGAAAATTGATAGAATAGTAGTCATCAGGTATACGTTTTGGTAATGCTCTTGTTGTTAAAATTTCCTCAATGAATAAAGTAGTTGATTCAGTAATTTTTTGATGATTATATTTATCTGTCAACTCATTTAACTTAGAAACATAAGGATATAATTCAGCCTTATTCTTATATTGAATTTGTAAAATAATAAAACCTTTTGCAGCTTCTTCTGCTATTTGTTCCTTGGGAACTTTTGAATTAAATGGAGTTAATAAAATTCCTTGAAATTTAATTTTTAGTTTTGTGGGTAAATGATCAGAAATTTCAGATTTTAAAATATCTCTCAATTTTACAATTTGATCTATTCCGCGCTTCAATTCATCACTGCTTGTACCTTTCATTTCAATGATAGTGCAAATGCAAGATTTAGAATCAATATAAAGAGACATATAATCTGGTCTTCTTACTGTTTGCTCTCTTATTAGAGGATCATTTCTTTGATGATCTCGATCTATTTTAAATAAAATACATATAGCATCATTTTGAGAATCTAAAGTTATCCGAAAATGTACTCCACTTTCTGGTGGAGCATTTCTTCCTGGCATTGTACGCATTGTACTAAACACCAGCATATTTTCTAGAAAATTAAAATTTTGCCAATTGAGTTTATCTTTTTTGTCTTTGAGAATTTTAGCAAGATTAATCTTCTGTTTCATCTGCTTTTTCTTGTCCTGCTTCATAAATTTGAAAAAACTTTTGTTGAATATCTACAGAAACATCACTTAAAGTATCCCATCTAATACCATAATCTGGATCATGCAATGAAACTAATTTGTTATCTTTCATTTCATACGCGCTAACTTGATCAATAGGTAAAAATGCTCTTTCATCTTGAAGATATAAATATGAACATTGACGTTTTAATATTTCAGGATTTTTATGATTACCATTAACTAAATTATCCAGATGTGCCATAACATAAGGACTATGGGTTGTGAGTAAGATTCTCACACCAAGATTAACAAGAATAGATAATGCTTCCAGTAGCTTTGCTTGTGATTCTGGGTGTAAGTTCATCTCTGGTTCATCTATTACCAGAAAATCACCTTTACTTGCACGATATCTTAAATATAAAAGTAATGGTGCAAGTTGTTTTATAGAAGACGAAGCGTTATATAGGTCAATTTCTAAACCTCTTTTAACTGATACCTTAATTTCTTTTCCACCTAGTTTAGTAGATTTTAGATTAGTTTTATTTTTGTTTTGTAGCTGGTTTTCAATTTCATCAGCTAATTTCTGAAATTCATTCTTATCGCTTGGGTTAATTTTCGTTGTTTTCTGAAGTTCTATATTAGATAGAAAATCTAAAAAATCTTCTACTGGTTGTGGATAAAGAATATCATCTTGATCTTTTGATAGATCAAATAAACTGGTACTAAATAATTCTCTTTGCGCTCTTTGAGCATCTTTAAGAAGTTTATAGCGCCTATTTTCTAATATTTTATAGGTATTTACAAAAGCATTACGTTCAGCCGGAAATGGAAAGGCATTAGGAAAAAGTATTGCTTTAACAATAAGTATAAATGACAATTTTATTCTATTGTTTAAATCAGTAAATTTATTATTTGAGCTTATATCTATTTCCTCAATTTCACTATCTATCTTAAAAAATAAAATATCATCTTGGCGACTAATTTTCATAGAAGTTTCACCCATCACATCAAAAACTTTCTGTTGAATTAGTTGATGTATTGCATTTTCCACTTCTTGACGAGAAATGATTAGTTGAAATGATGTTTCCAAAAAAAGCTTGCGACTAGAATCTTGAAAAAATGATTCTAACGTACTTCCTTTAAAATTTTTTGCTGTTTCTTCCACATCCTTTATAAATAAATCAAGTAGATTATTATCTATTGTCAAAGACCAAGTACCTTCTCCTTGCTGATTAATTTTTAAATTATGAGAAGTATATGATGGAGTACGTAAAATTCTACCAGCACGCTGCCACAAACCGTAGGTAGAATAAGCAATATAGGTTTTATTTGAATTATTCGGTCCAATAATTACTGTCAGAGGACGCAAATCTAACTCTGTTTCTTGAATACTGCCTAAGTTCGAGAATTTGATTTTCATTTTTCGCCTATATATTCCAATAGAAAATATTATTTTAGCATCAAGTCCGTTAATACAGTATCTCCTGTATAATATGAGGTGCTATGTGTGTTATCTAAAAAATTTATCAGATTTTATTATTGACTCGATTACTGATTTTTTCAAAGTCAACATTCTCACCACAAAATCATCATAATCTTCTTTTGGATATTTAGGATTAGCTACAAATTCCATAGAGGGATAATCATCATAATAATCTGGAGGAGGAACAGGAAACCCAAAATCCTCATACCACCAGCCTCTGTTTATCAATGAATAAATCTCTTTTAGTTCTTTAAAATGTTCTGTTAGTGATATTTCTCTCGCAGATGAAAAACTTGTTTCTAACCTACGATTAAAAATATCTTGCAAATCGTTGTATTCAGCCTGTTCCGAACTGGCATTTTTACGAATATATATCAAATTTTTCTGGATATCTGTCCCATCTTTTTTAGACAGAAAAGGAATATACTCTGGTGTATATTCGACAATAACTACTCGAAATGATTTACCTATTATTTTTGTGTATTCCGCTTCATTAAAACTAAAATCGTGTACAGAACGAATTAATTTATCAGGTAAATAAGCTTCAATCTTTTTTAAAAATTCGGTCTTATCATCTAATTCAAGTCCTACAGATTCAAATTTACTATTCTCTGTTTCTTTAACTCCAAAAACAATTGCACCACCAGCTTTATTTGCCATTGCGATAATATGCTTGGCTAAAACTGACGGGTTAATTAATTCACTTTTAAAATCTAAATCATCATGTTCACCAGTATGATCAATTAATAATTTACGTAATGATTCACGACTGGGATTTTCAAAAAAAACAGCAAAAGCCTCTTTAAGTCCTTTTCGGTTTTCAGTAATCATAGATAGTTGATATTATCAAATAAAAGGATTAATTATCTTCAAATCGTCAATATTTGAATAACCAAAATCCTCTGTATAAAGTGTTCGGATATTAGCTTCTAAGCAAGCAGCAACAATCATGGAATCCCAGTGGGAAAGACTGAAACGATTCATTAGATTTTCAGCACTATCTATAACACTCCACGTAGGAATAACAGTGTACCAAACCTGCTGTAAATCACGAATATATTGATAAGCTTGGGCTTTGTCATATCCTAATTTTTCTAATTTTCGGCTTGCTGCTAAATATTCACACGCAACTTGCCAAAGTAAAACACCATCTGTTAGAGACAATACTAGAGATGATGCTTTTGCTTGTTTGATAGGATCACGGGGATCGTTGACATAAATTAAGATATTAGTATCAACGGCGTTCATGCAGCATCTCCCGTGTAAAATGAGGTGCATTTGATGGAATTGGATTTTGCTGCATTCGTGAAATTAGAGATTTGAGAAAACGTTGTTTACTTTCTACATCTGAAATGGGAGGTGAAACAACAGAACTTGATTGGACGAGTAATTCCACCTCAGAACCTTCAGGCAAATTACAGACTGTTTCCAAAATGAATGTGCCGTTACGATAGACTGCTTTTAGGGTAGGGGGCATAATAGAAAACTCCATAACTTAATTATTGTAGAGCAAGTTAAGCCAATAATCAGAATCACCCATCAATTAACAAGTTAATATTGCATTAGCATCCAAACTTTTTTACTTCATATACTTCACATTGTCCCTAGTGGTAATAGAATAATAACGATATCCTTGTAAAGCCTACCAAGAGCAAAAGGTAGAGGTTAAGTAGCAGATTTGACAGAATTGGATCACCAAAACTCTGTATCCAGAAGACATTAGTAGCATTTTAGAAGTTTGTAAAATTTTTATGGTTTCCCAAATTCGTTTTTTGATGTGCGCTCCTGACCATTATGATGTGGATTATGTGATTAATCCTTGGATGGAAGGGAATATTCATAAATCCTCCCGCGATCGCGCCGTGGAGCAATGGAATAAATTATACCATGTAATTAAAGATCATGCCATTGTTGATTTAGTCGCTCCCGAAAAAGGCTGGCCTGACATGGTATTCAGTGCCAATGCAGGTTTAGTTCTCGGTGAAAACGTCGTTCTCAGCCGCTTTTTGCATAAGGAACGCCAAGGTGAAGAACCGTATTTTCAACAATGGTTTGAACAAAATGGTTTTAATGTTTACACTCTTCCCAAAGACTTGCCCTTTGAAGGCGCTGGTGACGCATTATTAGACCGAGAAGGGCGGTGGTTATGGGCTGGATACGGTTTCCGCTCAGAATTAGATTCTCACCCCTACCTGGCTAAATGGCTGGACATTGAGGTGATTTCCCTACGCTTAATGGATGAGCGGTTTTATCATCTTGATACTTGCTTCTGTCCTTTGGCAAATGGTTATTTGCTGTATTATCCCGGTGCGTTTGATTCTTACTCTAACCGCGTGATTGAAATGCGCGTCGCACCAGAAAAGCGGATTGCTATTGTAGAAGCTGATGCTGTTAACTTTGCTTGTAATGCGGTGAATGTGGAAAGCATCGTGATTATGAACAAAGCCAGTGAAAGTTTAAAATCACGGTTAGCAGAAGTTGGTTTCCAAGTCATTGAAACTCCTTTAACAGAATTTCTCAAAGCTGGTGGTGCGGCTAAATGCTTGACTTTGCGAGTAACAGAACCTATTGGCGAGGAAATTTACGCTAACGCATCTGTAGAAAGTCGTGTAATCCGCATGGAAGGACATCTATTAGATGCAGGTTTAATTAATCGCGCATTAGATTTGATTGTGGAAATGGGGGGAAGTTTCCAAGTTCTCAAATTCAATTTGGGAGAACAACGTCAAAGTACATCTGCGGCTGAGGTGAGGGTATCTGCACCATCCCACGAGGTGATGGAAGAAATTATATCGCAGTTGATTGATTTGGGTGCGGTTGATTTACCCCAAGATGAACGAGATACTAGATTAGAACCTGTGATCCAAGCGGGTGTAGCTCCTGATGATTTCTATGTCAGTACGATTTATCCCACAGAAGTACGGGTAAATAGAGAATGGCTGAAGGTACAGAATCAACGCATGGATGGAGCGATCGCAATTTCTCAAACTGCCAATGGTATAGTAGCAAAATGTAAACTCCTCCGTGATTTAGAAATCGGCGATAAAGTAGTTGTTGATGTCTTTGGTATCCGCACTGTCCGCAAAGCCGAATCACGAGAACAACGCAATTCTCAAGAATTCAGCTTTATGTCTTCCGGTGTTTCCAGCGAAAGACGGGTGGAAATAGTCGTGGAACAAGTGGCTTGGGAATTACGGAAAATTAAGGATAGCGGTGGTAAAGTAGTTGTCACAGCAGGTCCAGTGGTGATTCATACAGGTGGTGGTGAACATCTCTGTCGCTTAGTTCGAGAAGGTTACGTACAGGGTCTTTTGGGCGGAAATGCGATCGCTGTTCATGATATGGAACAAAACATCTTGGGTACATCCCTGGGTGTGGATATGAAGCGGGGTGTAGCTGTGCGGGGTGGCCACCGACATCACCTCAAGGTAATTAACACTGTTCGCCGTTTTGGTAGCATTGCTAAAGCTGTAGAAGCGGGAGTAGTCAAGAGTGGGGTGATGTATGAATGTGTGAAAAATAACATCCCCTTCTCCCTGGCTGGTTCAATTCGGGACGATGGACCCTTACCCGATACCCAAATGAACTTGATTTTGGCACAGCAGGAATATTCTAAAATCATTGAAGGTGCAGACATGATTTTGATGTTGTCTTCCATGCTGCATTCTATCGGTGTTGGGAATATGACTCCGGCTGGTGTGAAGATGGTTTGTGTGGATATTAATCCGGCTGTGGTGACAAAATTGAGCGATCGCGGTTCAATAGAGTCTGTAGGTGTAGTAACTGACGTGGGTTTATTCCTCAGTTTGTTAACTCAGCAGTTGGATAAGTTAACGAGTCCTTATGTTGCTAATGTAGGATAAGGAATACATCCTTTAAGATTCTCAATCTTGTGGTGCGGGCATCTTGCCCGCTAACAGTTCAATATAATTGTTATTGAGGTAGGAATTATGGGAAAAATGCCAATAATTGACCCTAATCAATCTTACACCTTTGCTGATTATTTTGAATTGAATTATGAACCAGGTCACTGACTCAACCCTAAAGGGATTGAGCTTGTAAAGAACAAACTTTACAACGCAAGCAGCGACTAGCC
>JAKOGY010000212.1 GCA_028658405.1 Dolichospermum sp. ST_sed8
GAGAGAACCACCTCTGGCTTAGATACCGCAAGGGTTCTAAGTTAAGTGGACTCGTTGAACCAAGAATCTCAGTGGCTTTAGCCCTGAGAGTGTCAATCAATTCCCATTTTTCCCAATCACTTATTCTTCCGTTGTCCTTTTTCTGTTAAAGAAACGCTACCAATTCCTTGTAAAATACCTCTACCAACTAAACCTAAACCCTTACCAATTACTTGAGTAAGCACGAAAACAATTCCAGTTCCTAAAAACCCTACTAAAGATTGTATGCGTGGGGAAATAGCATCACGAAATTCTAATATTAATGTTACCCCTAGAGGAATACCAGAAAGTTGAGCTAATTCTTGATTACGAGGAGAATAAATTGATATTTTAGCAATTCCCCGAGGGGAAAAAATAAATAATTCATAGCGACTTTCAAAAATTGTTTGCGCTTCAGTTATATATTGATATAATTGATATTTCCAAGATAAGTTATTTCTAAATTTCTCAATTTCCCTCGTAGAAATCATTTGTCGATCATAAAAATTTTGTTTAATGGTTTCTACATCTGCTAAATAATTTAATAAAGGTTGAATTACAGTATTAGCAATGTGAATAAATAAATTTTCTAAAATTACTAATGCTTGAGATTGAGCTTCTGTACTACCAGCAGGGTAAGAGATATTATCAATATATAAATCTGTAAATAATAGTAAATAAGATAACAATTCAAAAAACAAAGGGGCTTTCTTGATTATTTCTGTTTGTGAATTTGTGGTTTTATCTAATAGAAACTTAACTACATTTATCTCTTGCTTATCTAAAGTAATTTGGGAATAATTACCAAAAAATTTGGTAATAGTAAATTGCCATAAATCCATTAAAATCTTATCTGTTAAATTAAATAGTTGATTTTTATCAAAATTAAAAGCATAAATTTCATCCAATTGCTGAGAAAATTTTTGCAAAATAATATAAAGCAACTCTCGCTTTTTATCTTCTCGAAGAATATCAATTTCTAAAGGTGTATTACTAATATTGTGTAAAGGAAATTGCAGTTTACTTAAACATAATGTTAATAATTCAGATTGCAGTTTTTGAGAACTGACTACAGGTGGTATATTGATCAATGGTTGTGAATCTGATTGGAAAACTATTTGACTACTAAGTATTTTTCGTGGTAGTTTTTGTCTTTCTTCCTCGGTTGTTAATAAGTGATTAACAACCCAGCGAGCCGCTAAAAGTTCCCGTCGTTGTCCTGCTAAAATTGCTTTATTTAATAGGGTTTTTTCCGGCAATTTTAATTGTTCTGTGATTTGAAAAAGAGCTTGATCAATATTTTTAATTCCTGAATTTTGTAAATTATTTCGCAACTTAAAAAATGGTAAAGGAGAATTGACAATTACTGGATCTACAAACCAATAATAACCACCATTAGCTACTTCTTGAATAATGGGGACTAATTGAGAAATTGAGATACCTTTAGGACAATAACCATTTATCCCTATCGCTTTTGCAGCAATGAGCAATTCTGGTTGAGGTTGGGAACTTAGAAGTAATATAGGTATGTGGGGATATAAAGCTTTTAGTTGTTTACAGAATTGCAACTCTAGCTGTTCATTATCTAATTCTAAGATGATTAATTTAATTTGCCGAGAATTTATGTCTGATAAAACCTGTAAAGCAGCAGTCTCTGTGGCAACGTCTGCTATTACTTGTAAATTAGGAATAGTTTCTAGTGTTACCTTTAGTCCTAAACGGAAAATTGGATCTGGGTCAATTAATAAGAATTGTAAAAGGCGATCGCTCATTTTTACAAAATAGTAGATTCCTGATTTTTTAGGCTATTTAAAATTTTTAATTTCTCATCATTTACACTTACTTCCTGACGATAACCATAAAAGTTAATAGTATATTCAGAAATCTTTATCCCTGTTTGTGCTTCTACTTGACGTAACAACTCTTCAGGTAATTCTATATGCACATCTAAAATTTGATTTGTATCCATACAGTTAACATGACTATGGGAATCACTGTTATTTCCATATAATCGCCCATCACCATGTTCAATACACTCTATAATACTTTGGCTAGATAAAGCTTCTAGATTTTGATATACTGAAGTATGTCCAATTTCCTTACCTTCTTTATTAAGTCGATCATAAATCTCCCTAGCAGAAAGATGTTCCTGAGCTTGCCAAAGCAACTCCAATACAAAACGGCGCTGACGACTGACACGCATTCCCAACATTTGACACCTATCCAAAGCATCTTGTAATGAACGAATAGGTTTAGGAGAACTCGCTTGCTTGTACATATTTGCTGTTTGTGAATTTTAGAAATTGGGGACAACTCAATTCAAAATATCCTCACCACAGGACTTAATTGTGCAAAATTAAAGAAAACTTTTGTCTTTTGTCTGTTTGCTAACTTATCACATTCTTAATCTACAACAAACTCATAACAACTTTATCATAGCTTGAGTTGATGGGGGATATTATTCCCCACATTTTGCACCCCTAACTGTCACAGACGGTTATTACAGAGGTGAATTAATAAAGAAAGAGTAAAAAAATACATTTATCTATAATATTTGATCTTTGAAAAATTTTTATTGTAGGGTGGGCATTGCCCACCACTTGCACACCCAAAGCATTGCCTGAAGTATCATAATTGCCTACTAATATACTCAAGTAGGGGCGTATTGCAATACGCCCCTACTTCCACACCCGCCCAGAACTGATAGCGTAGCGTGGCGTAAGCCATAGTTCAGGGCTAATAACCAAAATCTACTGAAGTAGACTAAATATTTTCGGTATATTTAGTCATCTTTAGATGACTTTGGCTATTAGACTGGGAATTCATTCCCAGGGGTCCATGGGTTTTACGTTAAGTTGACACTTATGAGCATTGCTAAACCTCTACGATGAATGTGGTTTTTGCAGCAATACATATTTGATATTTTTTGTTAATGCGTAAGTCCTAATTAAGTGTTTTTGATGCCTAATTCAAGGTACTGAATAATACAATTTACTTACGCAGGATTTGGTAATTGTGTCATCTATCTAAAAACGGATATTGCAATTAAGAGAACTCCACAAAAAAAATGAACTCTTATCAAGGAAGGGTGGGGACTTTCGCGTAGGGTTAAAATTCCTCTAAATGTCTACCGAAAGGGGTTAAAAAACTGCTACTGTGGATTCTTAACACTGTTGAGTAAGTAAGTAGCTATCAATCCATGACAATCACAATCACCCTCAACAACGACTTTATTGATAGTTTAGATGTATCACCTGCCTTAACGGTGATTGAACCACTGCTGCAAGCAGGAAGTATTTCTTCCCATGAACAGCAACTACGTCTAGAAATTAATTATCAACTGGAAGAAAATGATCCGCGGGAACTATCAGAAATTCCAGAGGTAAGACTGTGGTTTGTGCGTCTTGATGCTAAGTATCCCTGGTTGCCATTTTTACTAGACTGGAAAGCGGGAGAATTAGCTAGGTACGCAGCAATGTTAGTACCTCATCAATTTAGTGCTAAAGAAGGTATTCAATATAACCCCGAAGCTTTAGAAATATTTTTGATGCACAAAATTTTTGTTTTAACTGATTGGCTACAAAGACAAAATATTGCTAGTCCGTCTCGACTTAAATCTTTGGCGCAAATTCTGGGTTATGAATTGGATGATGCTTTCTTTGAAATGATTGAGAAAAGTAATTTGTAGGGGGGAAGGGAACTCTTAACAGGGAACATAAAGATAATCCGGCTGAAGGTTATTTGATGATTTTGGATTTTGAATCTAACAATCCAAAATCCAAAATCCAAAATTAATCTTCAGCTTCCCCAAATTTTTTCTAAGACTGTTTGGGGTAAAATGTCCGCTAACTTTCCAGTATGTGAACTAATAGCTAAGACTTTCTCGCTTGTAGGTAATAATTTTTCTGCGTCCGTAGAACTTAGCAAAGTAATTGTATATGTTTCTACTGCTATACTCAGTTGAAGCAGACTATTTTCCACAGACAACATTAAACTAGCACCACCAATGATAGCGGTTAATTTACCAATATCATCCGGGGAAGTAACTTTAATATTGTGACAATGTTCTAAAAGCGATCGCACAAACAGTTCATTATTGGCTTCTTTAATGACAACAACAGGTAAATCTGGTTGTTTTTCTTGACAAGCTGCAATGATTTGTTGCCAATTTTCTACAGGATAGGTTGTGTCTATTGTAGTTCCCCCAGCATTGATGAGAATAAAACCTGTTTCATTTACTCCTAGACGTTTTTGTTCTCCTTGCGCCCATTCAATATCTACTTTAGGCACATTTACGGTTAATGCTGGACAAGGAGTATCTATTTTTAAAGGTTTTAGTAAGTCATGGTACATTTTCGCCACATATTGGGATAGGTTGGGTGTAATGGGATTAGTCAAAAAAACCGCACCTTGTCCTTGGTAGCCAATGCGGGTGCGGATTCCTGTTAACCACATTAGTAAACTTACTAACCAACTTTGTCCGACAATAATAGCGACATCATACTCCCGATCTCGGATCATGCCGACTAAGTTACCCCAATCAGCTAGACTATTACGATCTTTGTAATCAAAGGTTAATACATCATGAACTGACTTGCTGACTCGGTAAGCAGCCTTTGACTGGGGTTCTACAATCACATCTATTTGCGCGTGGGGGTAATAACGCTTTAGATCATCAAGGGTGGCAAAAAAAAGAATTTGGTTATCAATTGAACCAGGTACAAGGGCTACTATACGCATAATATTTATTAACGCTTATTGTTTTATATTTTAGGAGCATATCGGTATTAAGAATTATCAGTTAGGAGTTTAAAAATCAAGAGTGTTTGAATTTTGAATTTATTTAGTTTTAGTTAAAGATTAAGGAAAAGTTGTGCATTTACTAATTCCCGCAGCCGGAAGTGGCAAAAGAATGGGTGCTGACCGTAATAAACTTTTATTACAGGTACGTTCAAAACCCTTGATTGCCTGGACTTTATTAGCAGCAGAAGCTGCAAGTTCTATTACTTGGATAGGAATTGTTTCTCAACCTCCAGATTGGGATGACTTCAAGGCCATTATCGCTGACTTAAAGCTGAAAAAAACAATAGAATTAATTCCTGGTGGTTCTACCCGTCAAGAGTCAGTTTATAATGGTTTACAGGCATTGCCAACTAATGCAGCACAAGTATTAATTCATGATGGCGCTCGTTGTTTGGCAACACCAAATTTATTTAATGCTTGTTCGGAGGCAATTCTGAAATGTTCTGGTTTAATTGCGGCTATATCTGTTAAAGATACGATTAAAGTCGTTGATGAAAATGGCATAATTAAAAGTACACCAGAGCGTAAACAACTTTGGGCTGCCCAAACCCCTCAAGGGTTCGATGTCAAATTGTTAAAACAGTGCCATGCTGAAGGTGTCCGTCAAGGTTGGGAAGTGACTGATGATGCGGCTTTGTTTGAAAAATGCGGTATGGAAGTGAGAATAGTTCCCGGAGAAGAGACTAATTTGAAAATTACTACTCCTCAAGATTTAGCGATCGCAGAATTTATACTCAGTTATAGAGAATAGCTAATGACTAATGACTAATGACTAATGACTAATGACCAATGACTAATAACTAATGCCCAAGAATATACCTATAGTCGGCAAAATAGAAGCGATTCTTTATTTAAAGGGTAAACCCTTATCTATCAGTGAAATTGCTGAATATGCGAAGTGTGATCGCTTCACAGCAGAAGAAGGAATTATCGAACTAATTGAGAATTATGCCCGTCGAGATACTGCTTTAGAAGTTGTAGAAACTGAAAATGGTTATAGTTTACAACTGCGGTCAGATTTCCATGATTTAGTCCAAGCTCTAATCCCCGTAGAATTCGGTGTGGGAGCTTTACGGACATTAGCAGCGATCGCCCTCCATAATCCCATATTGCAAAGCGAATTGATTAATTTGCGCGGTTCAGGAGCTTATCAGCACGTTCAAGAATTAGTAGAATCTGGTTTTGTTCGCAAACGCCGAGAAAGTGATTCTCGCTCCTTCGCCCTACAAATAACACCAAAATTTCATCAGTATTTCCAAATCGAACAACTACCCCAAATTTTGGCAATTCCAGAAAAGGAACAACAACTAGAACTGGAGTTAGACACAGTGGAAGCAGGAAGCAATTAAAACTTAAAAAACTATTCCCTGTTCCCTGTTCCCTGTTCCCTGTTCCCTGTTCCTTGTAGAAAATGCGCTAGTCTATAAATATGGTTTAGAGTAGAATTAGCAGTAAAGCTAATATAAATCGCCAATGGTGTTTGATCCTGATTTTTTACATGACGACTCCCCGCAACACCCTAATCAACTTCTGAATGATCACTTTGGGGATAACCCCAATCAATTACTTAAATATTTACAGCATCAATCTCCTGAAGTTTTAGCCCGTGTCGCCCAAGCTGTCAGCCCCGAAATTAAACAAATCATTTCCCAGAATGTCCAAGGACTAGTGGGAGTGGTACCGACAGAACATTTTCATGTGCAAATTACAACAGACCGGGATAATCTAGCGGGATTATTAGCATCCGCAATGATGACGGGTTATTTTCTCCGCCAAATGGAACAGAGGATGCAATTGGAAAATTTATCCAATCAATAGGAGTCACCGAGTCAGGAGTTCATCAAGAACAAAGAACAAAGAACAAAAAGAAAGTTTCTTCCCCTCCCCTGTTCCCTGTTCCCTGCTATTTAGGATAATTCCCGGAACGAACTTTAAAGACTTGAGTTTTACCATTGCGGTTGACTTCTATTGCGAGAATGTCCCCAACGGTACTTGATTCAACTATCTTTTGGACTTGAGCAGAAATTTTAATTTGTTTACCATTAATCTTTTGAATCACGTCACCGGGGAGTAATCCTCCTATCTGTGCTGGGGATTTTTCTATGACTTTTCTGATGACAATTCCCACGTCTGGCTGAATGTTTAGTTTATCTTCCTCCTTCAGCCGCTGTTTTGTAGTTGTAGAAATGTCTATCATCTCAATTCCTAAAAAGGGATGAGCAACTTCTCCTGTGGTAAACAGTTCATTGGCTACACGAAAAGCGGTTTCAATGGGGATAGCAAAACCGAGTCCTTGAGCATCAGCACGGATAGCGGTATTCACACCAATAACTTGTCCTTGAGCATTTAAGAGTGGCCCTCCAGAATTGCCAGGGTTAATAGCTGCATCTGTTTGGATAAAACTCACGCGCTTATTAGGAACACCTACTTGAGCGCTAGTTCTATCTGTGGCACTGATAATGCCAATAGTGACAGTATTATCTAAGCCTAAAGGATTGCCAATAGCGATCGCCCATTGTCCAGGAATTAAATTTTGTGAATTACCTAACTTGACTATCGGCAAGTTATGGGCGGAAATTTTGACTGCGGCTATATCTGTCACCGTATCAATTCCTACTACCTTCCCTTCAAAAGTTCGCCCATCTTTGAGGGTAACTTGAACCGTATCTGTATCTTCTACTACATGAGCATTAGTTAGTAACTTACCATCTTCTGTTAAAATAAATCCTGAACCTGTCCCCCGCTCAATTTTGTTTGAGGGCATTAATCGTTCATCTTCTTTGAAAAAATGACGAAACAAGGGATTTTTAAAAGCTTCAGCCATCGGATTTGATATTTTCCGAACTGCATTAATTCGCACTACGGCAGGACCTACTTTACCAACAGCAGTGGCGATAAAATTAACATTATCACCTCCAGGAGAGTTAAGTATGCCATTGACAGGTTGGGGAACAACAGATTCAGCAGGTAAAGTTATGGCAACATTTTTTAACTCTTGAAATGAAATATTGTGTGTCCAAAAATAACGACTAGCAACTACACCACCACCTCCGCCAATTACCACCAAACCTAGATAAACAGCCAGTTGCTTCAAAGATACCTTCATAATTAATTAAAAATAATGGCGCTCAAGGACAGATGGAAGCTCATCTCTTTAGTGTAGTCAAACAAACGTTAAGTGAACAGATCATTTGAGATATAAATATCAGAAATTTGTCAGCATATTCGGGGATCATATCTAGTTCTGAGATTTCATCATGAATTTACTCAAAATAGGTAGTAGAAAGATAGAGGAAAAACTTTATCCTATCTTTAACTATTCCCCACTAAAATCTAAAAATTAGCGGTTTCTGGACTTATTTACATGAAAATTTTCTATTGTTCACTAAGTTTTTTGAGTTTATTTAGCACTTTAGGGTTATTCTCCACACTTCTACAATCACAAAGCGTCAACGCTAGTCCAGGGAAATGTTCTATTTCCGTTTTAGCTCGCATTCAACGTCATCAAGTTAATAGTGGTGAAACTTTAGCCACTATAGCTAATCGCTATAATCTAGCACCAGAAACAATTACTGGTATTAATCCATCTGTTAAGAATGGGGTGGTAAGTCCGGGAACAGAACTACAAATCCTCCCTTTTAATGGAATTGTGGTGGAAGTTCCTGCCAATCAAAGCTGGCGACAAATCGCATCTAAGTATAAAGTCCGTCCAGATACAGTATTTGAAATTAATGGTTGTCAGAAAAAACCTAAATTTGTCTTTTTACCGACACTTCCAGGGGTAACTACTAAATCTCAAATGATCACTTCATCTTCTACACCCACTCCCACTACACCAACTGGAAATATTACTGGTTATCCTTTACCCAATGCCACGAGTACAGGATTAGCCTATGGTTGGCAAATTCACCCGATTACAGGGGATGTTTTTTTTCATAGTGGCGTAGATTTGTTAGCACCAGTGAATACTCCTGTGGCTGTGATCGCTCCGGGAATCGTCGTATTTGCCAAGGAACAGGGTAGTTATGGCAAATTAGTGATTATTAACCACGCAGATGGCTTACAAAGCCGTTACGCCCAACTTGACAGTATCAAAGTTACTCTCGGTCAAAGAGTTAATCAGGGCGATATTATCGGAGCAGTGGGAACTAGCGGACAACCAACTTCCACTCAACCCCACCTGCATTTTGAAATGCGTTCTAATGCTCCCCTTGGTTGGCAAGCAAAAGATCCGAAAGGGTTTTTAAGCAATTAAAATTTATGTTTGTGTTTGTACGTTATTTTTAGTGCAAGTACCTAGATCCCCGATTTCTTGAAGAAGTTGGGTGTCTACGGTTATCATGCAACCTCAAAAGATTGATCTACTGGGAATAATCAGGTAAAACCAACATCCTGTACATCCTTAAATCCTGGATATCCTGATTCTGACAGTTTATATTATTTAATAAATTCGCACAGTCTTTGATTATCTGCAACTGCTCCATTTCCGGTTTTTCCACCTACGAATAATTCAAAATCAGGAATACAAAAGGTATTTTGCACATCTATTAATAATAGACAAATGCGGTCTTTATCTAAACCTGCTGGTAGAATGTTTTGTTGTTTGGCATAAGCTTCAGCTTCAGCGGCACGTTGTTGATAAGGTACACGCCAAATTTCGCCGACTTTTGCGGGGTTGAACGCATCGCGGCAGTCCCTACCTTCAATGTACCCATAAGGTAGGGATTAGAGCGGGTTATTGCAGCAAAGCGAAAATAACCAATCTTTATTTAATAAGCTAATCTTTATTTGGTAGCGATTTTATGTAATCTTGAAT
>JAKOGY010000213.1 GCA_028658405.1 Dolichospermum sp. ST_sed8
ACCTAGATAACGTTTACTCATGTTTTGAGTGGTTTGGTTCACATAAACTACAGATTACTCCGTTTATTTATGCTCTCGTTCATTAAAATGAGGATGTTTTTCATGATTTTTTTGACGAAGAATCTAAGGATAATCAATGATTATTGACGTTGGGTAATTTTGGATTGTTTCTTTGTGTCTGAATTAGAATTTAAAAGATTTTAGGGATTTAGTTAGGTTAAATTGTATACTAAACTCAAAATCAAGTTGAAAAAGGCTCTCAAAAAATGCTTAAAGAGGAACAACTGCCTTTAGCAAAGCCAGAGATAGCAGTTCAGAACCAAGAAATAAACCAAAATTCCCAAGTCTCTATAGAATATTACGATCGCATCAACCCCGATTTACTCAAATTATTACCAGCAGATGCCAAAGTTATTGTCGAGGTAGGCTGTGGTGCTGGAGCATTAGGCGCACAGTACAAACGCATTAACCCCCATTGTCAATATATCGGACTCGAACTCAATCCCACCGCTGCCGAGATTGCCACTACCAGACTAGACAGAGTAATTATTGGTAACGCCGATGACCCCAACTTAGCCACAGGAATTGACCTAGAAAGCGTCGATTGTCTCGTTTATGGCGACGTACTCGAACATATGCAAGACCCTTGGATAGTCCTCAAGCGCCATATCACCTGGCTAAAACCACAAGGGCAAGTATTAGCTTGTATCCCCAACGTCCAACACTGGAGCTTAATTGTCAAACTATTGCGCGGTGTCTGGGAATACGAAGATGAAGGATTGCTAGACCGCACCCACTTACGCTTTTTTACCTTGAACAGTATTAAACAGTGGTTTCCCGAAGCCGGTTTGCAAATTTATGAAATTCAGACACGAGGACGCAAAGAAGAAAATTATCAGGCATTTCAACAAATTCTCTCCCCAGTGATTCAATCTTTGGGTCTTGACGCATCACAATTTGCCATTCAAACCGGCGCAGTTCAGTATGTAGTTAGAGCGTTAAAATCACAACAACCACCCCGCAACCTTCTGATACAAACCATGATGATGGCTCCCTTAGCCTGTGACAGAGTACGAGTATTAGAACCCGACCGTTTAAGCTTAACAATTCCTGGTGTTCGCACTGTATCAACAGTAAAAACTGCTGATTTAAACATTTCTCAACCAGGAGAAGAAAAAGTATTTGTTTGGCAACGCAACTTTTTGCAAAATCCAGATGATCTTCCTGGAGTTCAAAAACTGCTGCGGCAGAACTATCTGATAGTTGCAGAAATTGACGATGACCCCATGCACTGGACTGCTCATATAGATAATCAGTTTTTTACGTATAAAGCTTGCCATTGTATTCAAACTTCCACCGAACCTCTAGCAGAATTTTTACGCCAAATTAATCCCAATGTTGTCGTCTTTCAAAATCAATTAGCTTATTTACCACCACCAAGGCAATATAAAACAGATGGTACTGTCAAACTCTTTTTTGGCGCACTCAATCGAGAAGAAGATTGGGCGGTAATTATGCCAGCCTTAAATCGGGTTTTAGCTGACTATCCAGAAACAGTTTCTGCACAAGTTATTTATGACCAGAAATTTTTTGCCGCTTTGGCAACTTCACAAAAACAGTTAGAACCTTTCTGTGCTTACGAACGATATCAGGAATTAATGAGAGAGTGTGATATTGCCTTGCTTCCACTGAATTTCAACCGATTTAATAGTATGAAATCGGATCTCAAACTGATTGAGTGTGCTGGTCATGGTGTCACAGTTTTAGCCAGTCCTACTGTGTATGAAAACTCTATTGTTGAAGGACAGACAGGTTTAATTTACCGTTCAGAGTTAGAGTTTGAAACAAAACTACGGCAATTAATCAAGGATACGGTGGGGCGGCAGCAATTAGCCAAAAATGCTTACCAATGGGTCAAAGACCATCGTTTATTGTCTCAACATTATCGGCAGCGGCGCAATTGGTATCTGCAAATGTGCGAAGATTTACCCAGGTTAAATCAAGAGTTGGCAATACGAGTGCCGGAACTATTTCAGTAAAAAAGAGAGTTGGCGAATAGAATTCTATTCGCCAGGTTATTATATTAACTTAAATGATTCTCTAACAAAGAAGCGATCGCCTCTGGATGAACTTTATTGTATTGTTTTTTACCTAATTTCAATACACAATTAGGAGCGCTACTACAGCGTTTTTGACAATCGGTATGTTCAATTGTAACTTTATCAGATAAACCGCGATCGCCCAAGGTTTTTTCTAAGTCTGATAATAATCCCTTTCCACCCCGTTTCATACAACCTGATTTTTGACAAACCATTATCTTGGGTTTAGGTTGAGGAAGTCGCTGTTTGATCAGACAAAAACCAATTGCTTGGATTTGATAAGGTTGAAGTTTGAGTTTATTGGTGCGAGGATTTAATTTACTAATAGCATCTATGCTAATTTGTTCACCGGGGACTAAAGATGAACCTAGAGAACAACGTAAATCTTTAGGAATTTTAACTTTAATTTTCCCATTAGCAATTCCTAACCGTAAATGTTTATATTTTCCGGTTTTATTGCCCACAAACCCTAAAAACTGGCCTTCAATATTCAATTCCGATAATGTCAGATATTTTTCACCCATTTTCAATAACTCTATATTTGAAATAGAAAATAATAAGATCCCCCTAAATCCCCCTTAAAAAGGGGGACTTTGACTTTACTTCTCCCCTTGAAAAGGGGAACTTTGACTCTAGTTCTCTCTTTAAAAATGGGAACTTTGACTCTAGTTCTCTCTTTAAAAATGGGGACTTTGACTCTAGTTCCCCCCTTTTTAAGGGGGGTTAGGGGGGATCTGCAAGTGCCGCAAGCTATCAAACAACCTCTCAGGATCTAATAATTTTAAGGAAGACGTTTACCTTCTACAGTAAAGGGTAAACCGCTTTTATCTGGAAAATTACTAAATTCTAATTCCCAACCATTAGCTAAAGTGAGAATTTTACCTGCTGCACTATCTGTTTCTTTGACTACTTCTTCTTCTAAATCTTTTTTAGGAACGTAGACAATTAAAGTCCCAGCATCATTCAGTCGGAGCATTACTTTCATGTTTTTCCTCAGCCGATTCTAGTTCTCTTTTTCGACAACCGATGATGTACCCTGTTTCCAAAAAATGTACAGCATAGATATAATAAGCTTGCAAAAATGTGCCAATGCTGGAGACATAACCAACATCACCAATTTTGGCTAAAACTTCCCCAATTTCTCGACCGGGAAAAGTTCCATCGTTTTTGATTAGTTTCTTAACTCGAACTTTCTGACCAATTTCAAAAATGGGTTGCGAGTCTAGTTCTATTTCATCACGTTGCATGGGAATACCTTTTTTCGCTGACTAAATTTAATAATTCTTCTGTAGTGAGACTGCGTTTTTTGAGGATTGATTGCTGACGGACTACATCTAAAACGGCTTGAATTTCTTGAGAATCAAGAAAGATTCCATGCTGTTCTAATAAGTTAGATAATGAATGCCGACCAGAATGTTTACCTATGACTAAACGCCTCTCCCAACCTACATCTTCAGGAGCATAAGGTTCATAAGTAACGGGATTTTGCAATACACCATGAGCATGAATACCAGACTCATGAGCAAAGGTATTTTCACCCACAATTGCTTTCCAAGGTTGAACGTTAGCACCGGAGGCTTTAGCGACTAATTGAGATAGTTTTAACAAGTGTTGAGTTTGAATACCCAAATCAACACCGTAGATACATTTAAGAGCCATAATTACTTCTTCTAAAGCTGCATTTCCGGCTCTTTCTCCTAGTCCATTAACGGTAGTATTTACAGATACAGCACCAGCTTTAATTCCAGCTAAGGCGTTAGCAGTTGCTAGTCCAAAATCATTATGAGTGTGAATCTCAATTGGAATTGATAGAGTTGATACTAAATGCTTAACTTTAAGGTGAGTGCGGAAGGGATCAAGTACCCCAACTGTATCACAAAACCGAAAACGTGATGCTCCCCATTCCTGGGATAACATCGCCACATCTTGGAGAAAATTCTCGTCGGCTCTAGAAGAATCTTCACCACCAACTGATACCCAAAGACCTTGATCTAAGGCAAAGCTAATACAGTCTTTTAGTTTTTGTAAACTGACTCGCCATTGTCCATGAAATTTAGCCGCAATTTGCACTCCAGATACAGGAATAGCAATATGTACTCGCTCTAATCCACAAGCTATAGAAGCTTTAATATCTGATAATACAGCCCGATTCCAACCTAATAATTTAGCTCGTAAATTTAAGTTACGAATGGCAACAATTGCTCGAATTTCTTCTTGCCCCATTGCCGGAATTCCTACTTCTAATTCATGGACACCAATGGCATCTAGGAATTGAGCGATCGCTACTTTCTCTTCTAAGTTAAAAGCAACACCTGCTGCCTGTTCACCATCACGTAATGTCGTATCATTTATCATGATTTGATACATTTTTAACATCCCTCTAGCGGAGTTTTTTGTAATATCCTTGTTCGCTACAATTCTTCATAGTGGTAGATGTGCAATAAATACTTAATTGAGCGAATAAATCATGAATTATGATTTACGATCCTTAATTATTAATCAAATATTTCTGTTGCATCTGTATGACAGGAAACAAAAAATAAGTATAATTTATCCAATGTTTTGTGTGGTATTATTTATAGATTTTATTAGTAGCCAATAACCCATAGAAATATTAATAAATCCTGTAAAAAATAACATACTCATGCCAGCCATTAAGCTAGTAATCATAATTTTAACCTCTTGTGTTTACTGATAATTTTTCATTTACCTTAACTAAGAATGTTCTGCAAGCCAATCAAAAATTCTGTCTAGTTGTTGTAAATCCACTAAACCATATTGCCAAAGCAGCATCGGTAAAGGTCCATGATTGAACTCAGGATGTCGCGTTGCTACAGCAATATCAGCCGTAGAAAGTGCTAGTTCTTTTTGAAGAAATTGCAGTAACTTCTTATCACTACTATTGATTACCATAATTGGACATTGACAATTGAAATCAACATAAAGTACAAGTTATTCCCATTAGCAATTACTAATTATTTTAGTTTCCGCAAACTGGGTGAACCTAAGCTTATGTGAATTATCTGGAATATGCAAGATAGTTTGTGAGTGAACAATGACTTGAGATAAATTCAGACTTGGATCAAGAATTAAGATTTGATATGCTTTTAATTAGACATTCTCAAAATCATTAATTGTCATCAGTTATACTAATTCTGGCTTGCTGAAAGAAAATAAAAGCGTCGATAGATAAAGATTTACAGGGTTTTATAAGTAAACAAGTGCAAGATTATTGACAATAGATGTTTAAAACCCTTACATTTTCACCTCTTCCTTCTTCCTTCTTCCTTCGTGTCCTTCGTCTCTTCGTGGTTCATTAACTCCTGTACGGGCGTATTGCAATACGCCCCTACTAAACCTAACGAAAAGCGTATTGCAATGCGCCCCTACTAACCCTAACGAAAAGACTTTTATGGCTTACGCTCCGCTATAAGTAAACCCTAATTCAAAAAAACATCATTGTTTGCAGTCGTCTTTACTCAATACCATTACACAAACAATTCTCTAACCATGTTACTAATTGATGACGAGAAGCAAAAAATTGCATCAATGTACTGCGAAAAAGAATCGCTTCTTGCAAGTTATTAATTTGTACGTGCAAAGACCCATCCGGGGGACAAGAACAGGAAATCATCAACTCTTGCAAACGGTGATAAATACACCATCTATCACCTAAAGGAATCTGCAAAACTTGTTCACCGATAGTTAAAAAATTACAATTTTGTGACATCAGTAATTCAAAATTTACAAATTTGACATTATTTATCATCTTCGTGATGATTTTTGAGAGTTTGTACTTGTTGTTCTAGTTGTTCAATCCGGGAGAGCAAAGAACGAATCACATCTGCTTCTATATCAGGTAATTTGCCATGTTCTAAGGGCGAAATGCGGTTACTAGATTTAGGAGTAATAATCCGTCCAGGAATGCCGACTACAGTAGAATCTGGAGGCACATCACGCAAAACAATTGAACCTGCACCGATACGGACGCGATCGCTAATTTGAATATTTCCTAATACTTTCGCACCCGCACCAACTATCACATTATTACCCAACGTAGGATGACGTTTACCACTTTCTTTTCCTGTTCCCCCCAATGTTACACCCTGATAAATAAGAGTATAATCTCCGACAATTGCAGTTTCACCAATCACCACACCCATGCCATGATCAATGAATACACCCTTGCCAATTTTTGCCCCTGGATGAATTTCAATTCCTGTAAAAAACCGTCCCAGATGGGAAATAAACCGGGGAATAAAGCTCACTTTCCGGAGGTGTAACCAATGGGCAAAACGATGTAAACAAAGAGCATGAAATCCAGGGTAGCAAAAGATTACCTCTAACCAATTACGTGCTGCTGGATCACGCTCAAAAATAATTTGAAAATCACTGATTAATGGTGATAATAAAAGTCGAGAACTTTCATTTTTCCTGAGTTTGGTATTGACAGTTGCGGTTTTACTGATACTGTTTAAAGACTGGTGCATTGGTATTATCAAGTGAAAATAGCCTGTGCTGTTTTCTTGCTTATATCAGATAACTCCCAAACAGATAAAATTAGCAACGCAGATTAGATTTATTAAATTTATTACGATTGTACTCAATAGGTTTAAACCCCTATTTAATAGAACTTTACATTTTCTATTGGGGTAGGGGTACTAGCTTTTTATTACAGGGGTACTGGTATTTTGGGTTGAGGGATGCAGCTTTTTTGTACTCAAAAAAAATCTCTTAACCTGTGAGGCTTTGCAGCTATTTAGGCAAGATATTTTCTGATATATCCAGTTGTACTCATTTTATGATAAACGTTGCCTGGATGACAGTAAATATAAATTTTATGTATTACCGACTACTACTATTATCTTATAGTTCTGGTAGTTGAAAGGTGAATTTCTTTATTTTGTTTTAGGGTTTGTTTACTGTATGTGGGAATTTAAAATTAAAACAGAAAGAATAAGAGTTGAGAAATTATAAATTTTTGTCTGGTGATTGTTGCTATATTGTGTTATAATCGAGACATTAATTATAAAATGTTTGTAAAAATAAAATTAACACCATAAGAATTTTTTCTTACTGCTGAGGCAACTATGCAATCTTTTACCCTCATCAATCCCTTAGACGACTTTCTTCAGCAACCCAATATTGAAGCCTCTCCTGCCTGGGAGTTTATCCAAGGAAAAGCCCAGCAAAAACCCATGCCAACGCTGTTTCATTCCCGTCTCCAACGTAACCTTGTTAATGCAATCAACAGCCAAACTACCTCCTACGAGGCTATCCAAGAACTCCGTTGTATCGTACCTCCGATGTCTCCCGTACCGGATATTGCTGTTATTAAGAGCGAGCGTCTTTCTAATGAAGATGGACCGCTACAAGGTTCACCAGACTGGTTAATTGAAATTCGCTCCCCAGACCAAAGCACCTTAGATATACAAAACAAAATTCTGCACTGCTTGAGTAACGGAACACAGCTTGCTTGGCTTATTGATATTGGACGA
Organism: Dolichospermum sp. ST_sed8; assembly: GCA_028658405.1. Classification (GTDB taxonomy): domain Bacteria; phylum Cyanobacteriota; class Cyanobacteriia; order Cyanobacteriales; family Nostocaceae; genus Dolichospermum. The sequence goes on from JAKOGY010000213.1 coordinate 7,598, forward strand.
AAGCAAATCTGGGTTTGGGAAAATAAAGAGTTACCACTTGTTTATGCTGGCACGGACATACTCCCCACTCTTGGCAACATTTCAGAATTGACTGTCGCCACCGTAATTTCAATGACTCAGCAACGTTGACACTCTCAGGGAAGACAGCCACTGAGATTCTACTGACAGAATTAGATTAAGAGTTTAGCTCAATCTAATCTCGCTGCGACCGTCAAACGCCGCCTAAACTCTTCACAGACCAACATTGCTAATTTCGCTCACGCTCAATTTTGCTCGTTGGTCAATTCGTCACTCACGCGTATTCTTCTCATCACCTCCCTATCGGGTAGGTGAGAGGCTTCTACTGTTTAAGCTAAATTCATATTGCTATGATGCAACGCCAACATTTCAATTAAGGATTCACAAAGTATTTTAAGTCAATCTGAATATCAGTATTAACACCTGCTACGGCAACAGCAGAGTCATTAAACTTAGGTGGTCCTGTGAGAACTAATGGATTTTTAGAAAATCCAAAACCTTCTGTGGGCATACCAAAAGAATTACTATTGAGTTTACCATCTTTATTGGCATCGTGAAATAATGCCACAGCGTAATTACCTGGCTTTAAGTTCTTGAAAATCAGTTTTTGAGGTGTTTCTGCAACTTCGATACACTCGGATTGCAAAGCTTGTTTACTATCGCTAGGAAATCCTTCACTCTTAGAAAAAAGAGTAGCGCAAATTTTTCCAGATTGTTTTTTTATTCCAGCCACATCAATTGTCAAATTACTATTTGAATCGGCTCTAGCACTCGCTAAAAATAGGAAATTTATCAAAATAGGAAGTAGCAATATTAGCCCCCGACTTGACGCTTGACCTAACGGAATTTTTAAATCTTGCTTCATTAATTTACCCTCTATTAAATGGAACTAATATTTTATTCAGCAATCTTGTAAATGTAGATTTTACGATTGTGTAATAGCTACAAGAACATCACTTTTACAAGTATAACAGGAAGTAAGAAGATATTAAAAATCATGGGGATTAAGAGGATGTTTTAAAAGTTTTCAAGGTATAAATTAACCCCTCTTGTAAACCTCTCCCCGAAGCGGGGAGAGGCTTTGAAACCCCCCTTCCTTCGTAGGGAAGCTACGGTGTACACACATCTCTAGACAGGATGCCAAACGTTATCCGATCCCCCTAAATCCCCCTTAAAAAGGGGGACTTTGAAGAATTTAGCCCCCCTTTTTAAGGGGGGTTGGGGGGATCTAAACGTTGTGGGGCAACTCTAGAAGACTTGTGTGTACACCGTAGCCTTAAAAAAGGGGGAACGGTCATCAAAGTCTCCCTTTTTCAGGGAGATTTAGAGGGATCTAAAACTTTTGATACCTACAAGAGAACTTTTTGAACATCCTCTTAGATGATGTTTTAAAAGTTTTCCAGGTATAAATTAACCCCTCTCCAAACCTCTCCCCGAAGCGGGGAGAGGCTTTGAAACCCCCCTTCCCTCTTAGGGAAGGGGGGCAGGGGGGTTAGGTTTTTGGAGATTATTGGTTTTATTTAATACTTTTCAAACATCCTCTTAAACATCCTTTCAAAATTATCGTTTAAACAGAGATTGGATCTTATGTAAAAACAGAAAATCAGCAATTACCAGAATAATAACCATGAATAAAATTTTAAAGCCTATATTTAATGTAAATCTCATAGCTAGTAAAGTGAGTAAAACAAGATTCAGAACAAAACTCAAATAAACAATATATGGTGGAAAAGAAGCAACAGGATCATCAATTAATTTGATTCTCTTCAAAATTTCTTTTGTACTTTTTGGTCTGTTTCTTGGTTCATATTCCATTAAATCATCAATTAGGTCTTTGAATTTCTCAGAAATTCCTGGTACTTGATCTCGCCATAATAACTTTGAAGTTCGTGAATCTATATTCAGTTCTCCATTACCAGGATAAATTCCCGTTAGTAAATTAACAAAAGTTCTGCCTACAGATTAATCACCACCGTATGCCTATTAGGACTAGCTGCCGCTTC
>JAKOGY010000214.1 GCA_028658405.1 Dolichospermum sp. ST_sed8
AAAATAAAATCCCCAAGTTCCCACCAAAAATCATCCAACAACATCCTGAAAATCCTTAAATCCTGGAAATCCTGATTCAGACAAAAATACTTTCAGGAAAACAAACCCCTATATATGGGCGCACATATTTCCACTATACTTAAATAGTAACCGAAGCTCGGAAACTTGTCAACGGGGTTTTTAATAATTTTACTGTTTTTTTTATCCAACCTCCTCGGCAAAAATCCCCAAACTATGTAAAATAATGACAAGATATTTAGATCAATCTCTGCGGTATTTAATTCATGATTAAGGCGCTCAAACTACCCCAAAAATTAATGCTTCTTGGTTCAGGAGAACTAGGAAAAGAATTTGTCATTGCGGCTCAACGTTTAGGCAATTATATCATTGCTGTTGACAGATATGCTGATGCTCCTGCGATGCAAGTAGCTGATTGTGCAGAAGTTATTTCTATGCTAAGTGCTGATGATTTAGAAGCAGTAGTCAATAAACATCAGCCCGATTTTATTATTCCCGAAATTGAAGCAATTAGAACCGAAAAATTACAAGAATTTGAACAAAGAGGAATTACCGTTATTCCCACAGCAGCAGCGACTAACTACACCATGAACCGCGATAGAATTAGAGAATTAGCACATCAAGAATTAGGAATTAGAACTGCTAAATATGGTTATGCTGTCACCTTAGCAGAATTAATTACTATTTCTGAAGAAATTGGTTTTCCTAACGTTGTTAAACCTGTGATGTCATCTTCTGGAAAAGGTCAATCTGTAGTTAATGAGAGCAGTGAAGTAGAAAAAGCTTGGAATTATGCTATTTCTAATTCCCGTGGTGATAGCCAAAAAGTAATTGTGGAAGAATTTATTAATTTTGAAATTGAAATTACTTTATTGACAATTAAACAATGGAACGCACCCACAATTTTCTGTTCTCCCATTGGCCACCGTCAAGAAAGAGGAGATTATCAAGAATCTTGGCAACCCGCAGCTATTTCTGAAGATAAGATATTAGCATCTCAAGAAATTGCTAAAAAAGTTACTGATGCTTTAGGTGGTGCAGGAATTTTTGGCGTTGAATTTTTCATTACTAAAGATGAAGTTATTTTTTCTGAACTGTCTCCCAGACCTCATGATACAGGCATGGTGACATTAATTTCTCAGAATTTGAATGAGTTTGAATTACATCTACGAGCAATTTTAGGTTTACCAATTCCCCAGATTGAACAGTTAGGATTTTCAGCAAGTGCGGTGATTTTAGCTTCAGAAAAATCTGATTCTTTTAATTTTACTGGTGTAGCTGAAGCCTTAGCAGAAAAAGATGTAGATATTAAGTTATTTGGTAAACCTACGGCTTATCCTTATCGGCGTATGGGTGTAGCTTTAGCCAAAGGTGGGGATATTCAAGAAGCTAGACAAAAGGCTACAAAAGCAGCTAGTCAGGTGAAAATAAACCCTAATTAACAATTCTTAACCCTATTCCCCTATTCCCTATTCCGCGTTTCCTGTTCCCCGTTTCCCTATTCCCCGTTTCCCTATTCCCTATTCCCCTATTCCCTATTCCCCTATTCCCCTATTCCCCTATTCCCCTGTTCCCTATTCCCTGTTCCCTGTTCCCTACTCTATGAGATCAAGAATTGAAAATAACGTTTTATTTATTCACCATGAAGATGTACCAGAATTTAAAAAAGGTGGTTCTGTCGTCAGAAATTCCTACTTTTGGGCTTTACGTTCAATTGCTGGACGTGCTAGACGTTATCATGATTGGGAATATGAATCAGAAGTTTGGTTTGCACTCGAACGAATGCTTTTATCTTTTACTGAATCTGGGTATTTAGGTTATAAAGAAACAATGTTAGAGTTTCCCTTATCACAGGGTGAAATTCCGACTGTATTAAGAAATGCAGCTACTTGGGAATAAATTCATTTGTTCATGAATATCTAGCTAATTAGTGTAATTACGTGCAGGAGAGTTATTAATGAGAGAACCCAGTAAAAATTTCAAATCTTTATTTACTCAAGAAACTCCTACAGAAGCAACGCAAATGGGACTAACTTGGTTAGTAACAGCGGCTGTACTTACAACTATTATCTGGCAATTACCTATAGGTAATTATATTTTATACCCATTTTCTATCTTAGCGACTTGGTTTCATGAAATGGGTCATGGTTTAATGGCCTTGATGTTGGGGGGACAATTTCAAAAATTAGAAATTTTTGCCAACGGTTCTGGCGTAGCTCATTATACTTTAAGTAACACTTGGGGATACCTTGGTATAGGCTTAGTAGCGGCTGCGGGGCCAATGGGTCCACCTATTGCTGGTGCAAGTTTAATTCTCGCTTCTGGGAGTTTAAAAACAACTTCCTTGAGTTTAAAAATTTTAGGCGGATTTTTACTGCTATCTACATTGATTTGGGTGCGTTCTTGGTTTGGTTTTGTGGCAATTCCCCTGTTAGGTTTGATGATATTGGGAGTTGCGTTAAAAACACCCCTTTGGGTACAAGGGTTTACAATTCAATTTTTAGGTGTGCAAGCTTGTGTAAGTACCTATCATCAGCTTGATTATTTATTTAGTTATACTGCGGGTCCCCTAGGATTATCAGATACAGGACAAATGCAGCGGTATTTGTTTTTACCTTATTGGTTTTGGGGCTTATTAATGGCGATCGCTTCTATGATTATCTTAGTTCAAAGCCTGCGCGTTGTCTATTCAACAAAATAGTCATGAAAATTAAACATTCAGGATTTTATCCGCACAAGATCAACGGTGCGTTACGCTGGAACTAACGCACCCTCCCTGCTGACTTAATTATTGATACAGTATTAATATTGAATGTAAGATAACACCATTATTACCCATGCAAACACAACAATCATCTGTTAGTCTCATTAGGGCTAAATCCTACGAACAAGAAGCTTTAAAAGAATCCTTGGAAACACTGCTAGAACCTTTAGGGGGAATGGCTGCTTTTGTGAAACCAGGAAACCGGGTTTTACTCAAACCCAACCTGCTGACAGGTTCTCGTCCGACTAAAGAATGTACCACCCGTCCAGAATTAGTGCGTGCAGTTGCCGAAATGGTAATTGCCGTTGGTGGAAATCCATTTTTAGGAGATAGTCCCGCTTTTGGTAGTGCTAAAGGTGTGGCAATTGCTAATGGTTTATTACCAATTTTAGAAGAACTCAAGTTACCACTTGTGGAATTTCACGGTAAACGTTATCAAACAGTAAATGACAATTTTAATCATCTGCTTTTATCAAAAGAAGCAATGGAAGCAGACGTGATTATTAATCTGCCCAAAGTTAAATCTCATATGCAATTAACCCTAACTTTAGGAGTGAAAAATCTCTTCGGTTGTGTTCCTGGGAAAATGAAAGCTTGGTGGCACATGGAAGCTGGTAAAGATGCTGACAAATTTGGAGAAATGTTAGTAGAAACTGCCAGAGCAATTAACCCAACTTTAACAATTTTAGATGGAATTATTGGTCATGAAGGTAATGGACCAAGTGGGGGAGAACCTCGGAAGTTAGAAATTTTAGCAGCTTCAACTAATGTATTTGCTTTAGATAGAGCAATGTTAGAAGTTTTGCAAGTTGCACCCGCACAAGTTCCCACAGTTGCAGCTTCTCAACGATTGGGAATATGTCCAGAATTAAGTGATATTCACTTCCCTAATTTATCACCAGATTTACTACAAATTGCCGATTGGCAATTACCCGAAAAGTTAATGCCCATAGATTTTGCCATGCCTCGTGTCATTAAATCTACTTTTAGGCATCTTTACATCCGCTTTATCAAAGAACCTATGAGCGCTTATTCTGGAAGAGGCTTGTAAAGTAAAGTGTAGTCTGGGAATTTATACTCTGGCTACACCTCTTGATTCTACTAGCCAGGTATGATACCATATTTGCTAGGTTATCTACGCTATAAGTATGAATTTATCTAAGCAGATACTGAAAAATCATTCTTCTATCTTCTCAGTTACCTTGTCAATATTTGTATTTACTGCAATCTCAATGCCAGTGCAAGCGGGAAAAATTGAGGAAACAGCCCAACAAACAACAGTACAAATTAATAGTGAAGGTAATGGCTCTCCCGGAGGCTCAGGTGTAATTATTGATAAACAAGGAAAAACTTACACCGTTTTAACGGCTAATCATGTTGTTTGTGATGCTATACAGGGACGCAAACAAGTTATCTGTACCACAGATGTTATTTATACAATTCGTACTTATGCTGGTAAAAACTATCCAATTAAAGACCGTCAATCATTAGAACTCAAAATAAAACTCAAACCTAGTTGTAGAGACGTTCCATGGAACGTCTCTATATTTTTGCGGATATGTTTAATAATTTATCTAGCCGTTATCCCACATTCAGCAGGTAATTTAAGTTTAAAAAATTACGATCAAAAAAATTACCCACCCCGCGAACGGAATAGGTAATTTTTTCAGTGCTTAATAGCTAAAAAACTTAGCTAAATTCAGCTTAGTAACGACCGCCGCCGCCGCCACGGTTACCACCGCCGCCGCCACGGTTACCACCACCGCCACCACCGAAAGAACCTCTGTCTTCCTTGGGTTTAGCTTTATTCACTTTCAAGTCACGACCCATCCATTCAGCACCATCAAGGGCTTCAATGGCTTTTTCTTCTTCTGCATCTGAACCCATTTCTACGAAACCGAAGCCGCGCAAGCGACCTGTCTCACGGTCAGTAGGAAGTTGAACACGTTTTACAGAACCGTATTCTGCGAAAACAGCACTCAGGGCATCTTGTGTAACTTCATAAGAGAGGTTACCTACGTAAATTGACATAGAGTATTTCCAAAATCATAAGAGTGTAGAGATTTAGATTTCGGAGAAAAGTCTGTAAATACCAAAAGGGAAAGCCTGTCAATACTAACCACAAACATTACCGCCGAATTAATTCCCACCCCTTAATGATTACACAAAAAATCAAAATTGTGGCAAGAAGTTGAAAAAATGTTGTAAAAAGTCATATTTGTTGCTTATGAGCAGTCGCTTTCGTAAATTACAGCCCTTAATTAACCCTATCCCCCGACTTCAGCCGCAAAGTCTCAGTTTATATCCGCTTTTCCAGGTATTGACCAATCATTAACTGTTCGCCGGCACGGGAAATAATGCTTTGTCGAGTCCGATATTTACGACCAATAAGTTTGATTTCTTCCTCAAACACCGAATTATTATATTCAGTTCGCAAACACAGAGTTTGAGGATTTGATAAATAATAATCTGCTGTAACTGGTTTAGAAGTGGCAAAACCACGATCTCTGTATAGTATATTACCTAAAGCCCCAAACAGCGTTAAACCTTGAGATTCTTGTCTAGCTTTAATTATATCAGTGCTTTGCCAAGATACTTCAGCACCACAGGTCAAACTTTGCAAATCAACTAAATCATGGATTTGGGCTAATTTTTCTAACTCTTCACACCCCTGTTCTAAAAATCGGATAGTGATCATACTTTCCATTTCCTTAGTTTCTCCCTGGGGTAGGGTGTAGTAACGCCGTTCAGAACGCCATTCACCTACGGATTCCTGAAAAAATGCGGCAATCTGTCCTTCATCAGTCGTTTGAACCAGTTTGAGGGATGCTTTCACTGTTAATTTTCCTTACTTATCCATAAATTTTTGCTTGATTTCCTATATTTTTCTGTGTCATCTGTTACCAGGTCATGGTAACAAATCTGCCTTTACCGAATATAGGCAGAAAAGGCAATTATTATTTACTATTCTTAATATAGAAGTGAACAATAGAAATTGCTACCTCAAACCTGAACATCCAAAACTCTGACTAAAAAACCCCACTTATCTGCTGCTTCTTCAATAATTTTTGCTGTTGGTTTACCTGCACCATGTCCCGCTTTTGTCTCAATTCTAATTAATACAGGTGCATTACCACTATGCGCTGCTTGTAAAGCCGCAGCAAATTTAAAACTGTGTGCAGGGACTACTCGATCATCATGATCTGCGGTAGTAATTAACGTAGCCGGATAAGCTGTTCCCGGTTTTAAATTATGCAAAGGTGAATAAGCATATAAAGTTGCAAATTCTGCCGCATTTTCGGAAGAACCATATTCAGCCACCCAAGCCCAGCCAATGGTAAATTTATGGAAACGCAACATATCCATAACACCGACTGCTGGTAAGGCTGCACCAAACAAATCAGGACGTTGTATCATACAAGCACCCACTAGCAAACCACCATTACTACCCCCACCAATAGCTAGTTTTGCTGGTTTAGTGTAATTATTAGTAATTAACCATTCAGCCGCACTAATAAAATCATCAAAAACGTTTTGTTTTTGCAATTTCATTCCTGCTTGATGCCATTCTTCTCCATATTCACCCCCACCACGCAAATTAGGAACAGCATACACTCCCCCCATTTCTAGCCATATTAAAAGACTAACCGAAAAACTTGGTGTTAATGAAATATTAAAACCACCATATCCATAGAGATAAGTGGGATTATTACCATCCAATTTAATACCTTTTTTGTGAGTAATAAATATTGGCACGTTTGTCCCATCTTTACTTGCATAAAAAACTTGTTTTGTCTCATATTCATCAGCATTAAAATCTACTTTTGGCTGCCGGAAAATTTCACTTTCACCCGTTTTCATGTTGTAGCGATAAATACTTACGGGTGTAGTAAAGCTAGTAAAATTATAAAATGTTTCTGTATCATGCCGTTTACCAGCAAATCCACCTGCTGAACCAATGCCGGGTAATTCTACTTCTCTAATAAAATTACCTTGGAGATCAAATATCTTAATTTGGCTATGGGCATCTTGTAAATAATCAGCTACAAATTGATTATTCAGAATACTAACACTTTCTAATTTTTCTAAAGTTTGGGGAATAATTTCTTGCCAATTTTCTGAAGTTGGTTTTTTCGTGTCAATGGCAATAATTCTGCCTTTTGGAGCATTTAAGTCTGTCCGAAAATAGAAAAGATGATCATCATTATCAATAAAGCTATAATCTGCTTCAAATTGGTTAATTAGTTCAATTACTTGAGAATTTGGATTTGTTATATCTTTGTAAAAAACCAAGTTTTTGGAATCAGTTCCTAGCCAGATGGAAATTATTAAATATTTGCCATCTTCGGTGACACTTCCACCAAAACCCCATTCTTTTTCATCAGGACGATGATAAATTAAGATGTCTGCTGATTGGGGTGTACCAAGTTGATGATAATAGAGCTTTTGGTAATAATTAACATCTTCTAATTTGGTTTTTTCGTTGGGTTCATCATAACGACTGTAGAAAAAACCTTGATGATCATGAGTCCAAGAAGCACTGGAAAATTTAATCCATTGTAGATGATCTTGTAGATCTTCACCTGTGGCAATATCTCTAACTTTCCATTCTTGCCAATCTGAACCAGATGACGATAAACCATAAGCTAAAAGTTGACCATTTTCACTGATGGAAATTCCAGAAAGGGCAACTGTACCATCTTCTGAAAGTTGATTAGGATCAAGTAATACTCTTGGTTCTGATTCTAAGGTTGGGAGAGTGTAGAGAACACTTTGATTTTGCAATCCATCATTTTTGAAATAAAAGTAACTTTCACCTTCTTTAAAGGGAGTCCCATATTTTTCATAATTCCAAAGTTTGGTGAGACGCTGTTTAATTTTTTCTCTAGCAGGAATTTCGTTTAAGTAGCTAAAGGTAACTTGATTTTGGGCTTCTATCCAAGCTTTAGTTTCTTCTGTATCTGGGTCTTCTAAGGCGCGGTAAAGGTCTGCAACCGCAGTTCCGTGATAATTATCTATTTGATCACTTTTACTAACGGTGGGGTAGGTCAGGGGTTGTTTAGAGTTAGACATAAATTTAGGATAGATGAGACTGTCATATCTATCCTATGATCTGATTGCAGTTTGTTGAGTTATAAATAATTAAACGCAGATAGACGCAGATAAACGCAGATAAATGTGTACCTCAGTAGACTAGGAAATGCTATAGTGGTGGCTGCATCTAATATAATCATGCGATTCCTAGGTCGCGCTATCTCTATTCCTTCGGAACGCTATGCGAACGAGACGCGAACGCCTAAAAATATCATTTTATCTGTTGTTATAGTATTGGCAGGAGGAGATTCAAGCAAACGTTATGAAACCAATTCGGTTTACTAAACACGCTTTAGTGCAATGTTTAGAGCGTGGTACGAACGAGTTAGAAGTCACTGAAGCAATTCTTAATGGTAATCAAAAGCCAGCCAAGCAAGGCAGACTTGAATATCGTTACGATTTTCAGTTTAATGGAGAATGGCAAGGGCGTTCCTATTCTATTAAACGAGTTTCGCCAATCGTTGCCGAAAGTGATACAGAGATTGTAGTAATTACTGTATATACATTTTATTTTTGAGGAACATGGCAAGATGAAAATTAGTTATGATCAAGAAACTGACTCACTTTATATTCGTCTAGTGGATGGATATCATGAATGTCGTACTTTGCGTTTAAGCGAGGAAATAGCACTAAATATTGGTGCTGGTGAAGTTTTAGTTGGTGTGGAAATTCTGGATGCAAAAGAGGTACTTGGATCAGGTCAGTTACCAGAAATTGTACTAGAGAATATCCCATTTCAGGTTATATCAACAGCAGCTTGAAGCCATAGAAAGTTGATTTGTGAAACATTAATTGCACTGCCTAAGAAATAGCAATAGCGAAAATCAAAAGATTCCCCGTTAAACAATATCTGCTACTGTAATTGAAGAACCGAAATCATGCAATTATAAATGCTGTTGATTGGTTGATATTCTTGTTTTTGTAATAACTGTTCAACAACACTACTTAATTTTTCAGGCACATAATAAGAAACAATGGCACTAGTATCTAAATAAATCAATATCTTTCATTCTCTTTCTTCTAATATTGTGGTACTCATTGTACTCCCTTTTAAAACTATAGATTTTCTAAAAGAGTTTATTAGAGTAATAAGTTGCTTGTAACCTAATTTACTGTTAAAGTTTAACTTATTTTAAAGATAATTTTCTCCTCGAAACTACACAATCTTGTAAATAAAGATTAATTAATTCTTGATAAGATATACCTTCTTGTTTAGCCATCGTTTCAAAGTATTTAATCACATCAATTCCTAAAGGAATAGTGACTTGTTCTTTTAACTGTTTAGCAAAAGGATTAGGTCTTTTTTGCATTTTTGAGAAATCATATTCTGGTTTCATTGGTTTATCTCCTATATTCTTTAGTTTCATTTTTAGTCGATCAATGTAGATTAATTGACCAGATGTATTAATTACAGCGATTTCCGCTCTTATGAGGTACAAAGTTGAATCATGAAACTCTTGTAGTGCGGGCATCTTGCCCGCTAGATATGTACCTCATAACACCGGGAAGTGCTGTAGTATCTAAGGCCAGATTAAAAATAGTTTTTAATCGTTTTATTTCTACTTCTGCTTCTATTGCTGTCCGTCCTATTCCATTTCTCTCAATGAGACGAGTGTAATCGCAAAAGATATTTACCGTTCTATAAAACTTACCCAAAATTACCAAAGTCTAGACACATCTGGACAGCGATAATCTTAGTGTTTATTTCCT
>JAKOGY010000215.1 GCA_028658405.1 Dolichospermum sp. ST_sed8
CGTTGAGAAGCCGGATAAATTTGGGGGTCTGATATTGAAACCCAATTCTGAGTATTTTCCCCTGCTGCTGCTTGAGGGGCTACAAATTCAATAGCACCGGAATCAAGTTGGGTATAATTAAATTGGGATGAATTAGACAAATTATTTGGTAATAGTGGCAATTGATTGGGATTGGGAACGGGTTTAATTTTTGAAGGTGTTAGAGTTCTTTGATTAGGAAAATTAGGAACGGTGCGGGCTGAAGTTTCAGTTGATAAAGGATTAGAACCAGGATTTATCGCTGTAGGTGCGGTTGTACCTTGAAGATCCACTTTACCGCTGATACGATTACTAACCAGATTATTTCCAGCCGCAGAAAATACTAACTTGGCACTTTGGGCGTTGATATCATAACGACCGTTATTGCGAAATATATTCTTGCCTGGGTCGTAACTCGTACCTAAATCTGGTCTAGCTCGGGCAATTACTACTAAACCATCTTCTCTGTTGCCCTGAAGAAGATTATTCCTTAACATTGGTGTAGCATTTGCTTGAACAATAATACCTGATCTATTGTTCTGAATTTGGTTATCTACTACTACGGGAGCCGCATTTTGGGCAATGTTAATCCCAAAACCAGTTTCTTGAAAGATATTTTCCCTGATTTCGGGGCGTGCATTCCCAGAAATAGTTATACCATTAGCACCATTGCGAACAAAAGAATTTTTACTAATACTGGGTGTGCCATTACCAGCGACAGCAATTCCATCTTGGGTATTATTCGTAAAGGTATTTTCCCGAACTAGAATATTACTGGATTCAATCCATAATCCATAACCACGAGGATTGGAGTTAGTGACGGTGACACCCGTTAAACTAGCTTGGTTAGCACCGACAATAGCCACATTTTGACCACCAAAACTGCGACTGAGGTATTCGCCACCACCAGTAATTGTTACTGTTCTGCCTTTACTGTTAATATCTCCTTGAATGGCTACGCCTGGTTTTAACATTAAAGGAAATACTTCTCCAGTTTGGGTGCTATATGTACCGGGAGAGAGGATAATTACACTATTAGATGATGATGCTTCTAAGGCTTGGCTAATTGTTCGCCAAGGTGCGCTGATACTACCATTACCTGTTTTGTCATTTCCCTTATTTGGGTTGACAAATGATTGGTTAATCTGGGAAATTGTTTTTTCACCTTGGAGTATTTGTTCGACTCCTCTAGGAACTTGAGCAAATACACTACTTATACTTGTTATGAAGAGTATTGTACTCGTCACTCCTAAACCAAAAGTTAAACTCAAAATTGAGAAACTCAGGGAGTTTGTCCGGGTATTCACGGATTTTTTGGGAACTATCATTGTTTATAAACTCCTGAAAAATATATATCAAGAAGGTTGAAAATCTGTTGGTGTTTGAAACTGTATATCAACTGCTACCTGGCAACTGTTATACAATCAATTCTTATACTATTTAATAGTAGTATATCCACGATGTTATTTATATCTTGACAAATTAATCGCAATTAGTTAGCAAATATTTAATCAAAAAAATATGAATCAGGCTGGCTATTACTATCAAAGCATGAAAAATAGAGGTTTGTAATGGTTTCAGCCCACAGTCACACACAGCAAACTGTTTATCGCATTTTAGATGCTAATTTAGATCGCGCTCGTGAGGGGTTGCGAATTATTGAGGAATGGTGTCGGTTTGGTTTAAATAATGCCCAGTTTTCGAGTATATGTAAACACTTGCGTCAAGAGTTGGGTACTTGGCATACGGCGGAAATCCGGGCAGCACGAGATACACCGGGTGATCCAGGAACTGATTTAACTCACCCCCAAGAGGAAGAACGGGCTGATATTACGTCTCTATTACAGGCTAATTTTTGCCGTGTGCAAGAAGCTTTGCGGGTATTAGAAGAATATGGCAAGCTTTATCATGGAAATATGGGAAATGCCTGTAAACAAATGCGTTATCAGGTTTATACCCTAGAAAGCAATTTGATGGGTTATCAGCGTCATCAGTTATTATGGCGATCGCATTTATATTTGGTAACATCCCCCACAGATAACCTATTAGCAATAGTGGAAGCGGCTCTGCAAGGCGGTTTAACTCTGTTACAGTATCGGGAAAAAACTGCTGATGATGTCCTGCGTTTAGAAATGGCTATGCAGCTACGGCAGTTATGTCACCATTACGGGGCTTTATTCATTATTAATGATCGGGTGGATTTAGCTTTGGCTGTGGATGCTGATGGTGTACATTTGGGACAACAAGATATACCCATTGCTATAGCGCGTCAATTACTGGGCAGTCAGCGCATTATTGGCCGCTCTACCACAAATCCTCAAGAAATGCAAGGGGCAATTGCCGAAGGTGCGGATTATATTGGTGTGGGACCTGTGCATGAAACCCCGACGAAAGCAGGTAAAGCCGCAGCGGGTTTAGAATATGTGAAATATGTTTCTCAAAATTGTCAAATTCCCTGGTTTGCAATTGGGGGAATAGACATGAGTAATCTGAATGATGTGATAAATGCAGGAGCGCGACGGGTAGCTGTAGTGCGATCGCTCATCCAATCTGATCAACCTACTTTAGCAACTCAGTATTTTCTTTCTCAACTGCATCGAATTAAGTAAATTTAACATCAAATCGGCGGTTAGAAACCGCATCTACACAGGCAAAACCCACCTGCGTGGGTTATTAATTAGTCCGTAAAGGCGGACTTTACTTGTGTAGCCGCGACTTCCAAATGAAATTAGCGGTTTGTTTCGCATAGTTGTTCCCAGTGATGCACCTGTAGCGGGAATTAGTCAAGAAAATGATATTACCAGCTTAGAACAAGATAAAAAAAATAATGATTATGAATAAACTTTATCCTCCTAACCATTCTTCTCTAGAAACACCCGCTTGTCGTAGCAACCTTGATAACAAACCTACACTAATATCACCCTCATGAGGATTAGGAATAATTACAGTTATATCACCCCGTCGCATTTGCGGATGTCTCCCTCCAGCAAATGGTCCTTCAAAACCCAATTCACGCAAACTCTTTACCAAGTTATTCCAAGAAATAGGTGTTAATCTAGGCATTTTATACTGGTTGTGTAATTTGATTTAAATTAATATCCTCAATCACAGGAATATCTAACCCTAAACGTAAACGCAAAGCCAACCAATCACTTAATGCTTCTCTTAATTCACGCCGACAACCTTCCAATGTTTTATAATTTGCCCATACTCCCTGTAAACTGGGAATTTCACCCCAATAAGTACCATCATCTTCAATAATTTCATAAACTGCTAATTCCATTGCTTTATCAATGTAAGTCGCCAACATTTTTACTATTTCCTTTTCGTTTTATTTGAGCAAAATTATTATTTTGGTAACTTTGACAGCATCTATATTATAACATATAATCAAAGGAATGTAATCAGGAGAGAATTTACTTTGGATATAGCAGTTAAAAATCTGGTTTTGTCTTACGAAACTTTAGCAAATCAAGCGATAAAGTTCAATCAGGCTTATTTACAATTGTTGAAAATATATGAAGAACTAATTTTAGCACCTGATTGGTTTTCTGAATTGGAAAAATCTGGAAATTCACCGTTAAATACTGTTGTTTCTATGCAGTAAGAACAAAAGATAATTATATCTAAATTTCACGAATTATCAAAGTTAATTGCTAAAGCACAATTACATTTTACTACTAATCCTGAATCTCAAGAACTAGCAAATATTGCCCATGATTGCCAAATCATGATAGATTTTGTAAATACCATAGATTTGGTAGATTTACAAGATATGTTTATGAAAATTAAGAAATAATAGAGGTTAAGAATTATGTCACAGATGGAATATAGCGATTGCCAGGATTTAGAAAGAGAAGTTAAGGACTATGGTAAACAAATTGAGACTTTAGGAGAATCGCAAAAAGAATATCAGGAGGACATGGAAAGTCTGCAAAAAAGGCTGAAAATGCTAAAAAGTCAACCAGGAGTTTATGCAAATTCAGATAATAAATTAATTGGTACTGTAGAAAGAGCAATTCAAACTCGTGAAACTGATGTAGAACAGTGTCAAGCAGAAATTGGTGAAGTTAAAACACAAATGGATGGTAAATTAGAGAACCTAAAAAAAAGTATCAAATCACAGGAAAACCGTATTGAACAAATGGAAAACTTGGTTGATTCTCTTAATCATAAAAATGATGATGTTGCTAATCAGATTGAGGTGGAAATTCAAATTGGTAAAGATGATTTAGATGATGCACAAGATAAATCTGGTGATTTGCGAAATATTATTCAAATTGCAAGTGGTTTAGCTACTGGTGTTGGACTGGCTTCGCAAGGTATTGCCCAATTGTTGAGCAGTTTACAATCAATAGGATTATTTAGGTAAATAATCGCAAATACTTGGTTTTTTACTGATGTCTAACGGGTTTGTAGTCAAAGAGATCCTCGTAATGACTTTTTTCAAAAGCGTAATTTAAACTATGCAGCTACTCTTAAAAAAATTGTATTAAACAAAGGAATACTATTAAGATATAATTATGTTTAGTCATACCACACCTAAAAACTTGAGCTTCAAACCATGAAAATAAAAGTCATTATTCATAAAGAAGAAATAGGTTACTGGGCAGAAGTTCCTGCTATTCCTGGTTGTGCCACCCAGGGAGATACTTTTGAAGAATTACTACAAAATATATATGAAGCCGTTGAAGGTTGTTTACTAATTGATGTTGATTCATTAGAACTGGATGAATCTGCTCAAATATTAGAAATTGCTGTATGAAATCAATTTCAGGAAAAAATTTTGCTAAAGTATTAGTGTAGGGTGGGCATTGCCCACCAAAACCCAGGGGAAACGCATCTTATCAATAAGGACAATTTAATCTCAATAATGACCCAGTAATTCGCATTAACGTCTACTTATTGACAATAATTTAACTCATCACGATGACTCTGAAAAAATCAATAAAATGATCAATACCGATTCCTTCGTTTATACACAAAAATGATGTCTTGTCAATAAAATTTAGATGCGTTTCCCCTGCACCAAAACCCTTATCCGGTGGGCATTGCCCACTACATATTAGTTTAAAAATCAAATAGGAGTTCTATATAAATGTAACCCAAACTCCTATAATTTTCATAAGTCCTAAATTCAAAATTTTTATTTATGTCTAATCAAATTCATCTCCAGGTCAATGGAGAAACTCGCAATTGTTTATCCCCAACTGCTTTACCCGAATTACTTCAACAATTGGGTTTTAATCCGCGTTTAGTAGCAGTAGAATATAACGGTGAAATCTTACATCGTCAATTTTGGGTAGAAACTCAAATCAAAAATGGCGATCGCTTGGAAGTAGTTACTATTGTTGGTGGTGGTTAGTTCAACAAACAGGAAGAACAAGATTCAGGACTATATAACCAACGATGATAGGTTTTCCGTTTCGCTAATTCCTTACCTTGACGGCCTAGTTTTTCCCGTAGTTGTGAATCTTGACACAAACGATTGAAAGCTTGCAAAACTTCATAACCAGAATCGGGATTTACTAGCAAGCCATTTTCTTCATGATGAACCGCATCCAAAACACTACCTAAACGAGAAGCAACTACAGGTTTACCAAAATAACCTGCTTCTAAATAAACTACACCAAAGTTATCTATATTTTGATCTTGATCTTGATGATGATCTGAATTCAACATAGCGAAAATATCACAAGCTGCATAATAACCGGCTAAATCCCGTTCTGGTACATACCCAGCAAAATGGACTCTTTTAGCGATTCGCAACCTTTGGGCTTGGGATTTTAGCTGATTTTCACAACTTCCTTCACCGCAAATAATACAATGAACATCCACACCAAAATTTAGTAATACGGGAATATTATCTATTACCCGATCAAAGTTCTTATATTTAACCAAATTACCCACAGAAAGAATCACAATTGCTGTTTCTGGGATATTGTAAGTTTGACGGATACGATTACGTAAATCATCAATATGACTCAGACTGGTAGGATTACCAAATTTTTCTGGCCTGACTACTGGGTTAATAACATGAGTTGGTGTGTCTAAACGAAAAGTATTTCTTAAAGAATTGCGAATATAAGAACTATTACAAATAATTCCATCAGCGCGTTTAAGAGTTAATTTTAATAGCCATCTCCATAAAGGGTTACTAGCTGTACGGACTAAATCATTATCATGTAAATAGATAAAAAAGCGAATTGGTAAAATATAACTTAGTACCAACAACGCTGGAAAATCGTAACCTTGACACCATTCAATGTAGCGGTAATGATAGCGAAAATATAATCTAATAGCTAATAAAAAAGCAGCACTAATATTGAATCCAGATTGAATAATATTTCCTAACCAGTTATCACACCAAGCAGGAAAATTAACCCAACGATAAACCGGAAATTGCTGGGATTTATCAAATTTTTTATCTCCAGCACAACCACCCGCTAAAACAATTACCCGATCTGGATCTTGTAAACAACGATTATAGACATATTCACCAATTACAGCCTCATCTGGGCGGAATATTCGGGAAATAACTAGGATATCTGGATAAGCTGTATTATCTCTAACTTGTAACCCTAGTCGTGATATATTTTCCATAATTAAGCTTGATAAATTAACTGGAATTAGGGCGTTATCTTAAATTCAATAAAAGGCTTTTACTTAGGTAAGGGTTTAGCAATGCTAAATTCTTACTAAATTTTGCTGTATATAGAAATAAAGTTTTTAAATTCTGCTGATTTAGAAAAAATGCAATACCTTTCTTAAATTTGTGAGCATTGAGATTTATCAAAATAATCACGAATTTTAGAGTTTACTGAAATTATTTTCCTCAAATCTTGCTCCTCTATATTCTTGATTTAACAAGTATTCTGACTCGGTGAATCCTGCCTCAAATGATCAAACACCAGGCTGACAAAATTACAAATTTTCAACCTATTTTACCGCCCATTATTGTTCAATTTACCCAGGTTTATCAATGCTGGATAAGTTATTTGCATAATCCAAGATAGTTATGATTAATAACTGATACTCCCAAGAGATTACTCAGAAACTAAGCGGAAAATTTTTAACTTTAACTATTTCCTTTAGAATATCGCAAATACTGGCTATTTTCATGCCAAATCGCCAGAAAATATAGGTAATTTTGTAATCTGCGTCATAGCATTTACTGCCAAATTATGATTTAATAACCACCATCATTTTCACCTTTGTTGTTTACATAATTTTCATCCTTTGTTAGGGTATCAATCATTGCATTTAGCCCATGTTAAATTTGAATACCTTTAAATGGTAAACCTGGATATATTTGTCACAATACAGCCTATTCTCAAAGCTAGTTTCTCAAACTCAGCTAACAATTGATAGATAGTAAGTGTAAAATTTTTAAGTGTCACTGTGTTTACATCACTGATAAAAAGTAAAACCCCCTAAAATATAAGTGCTAAATATTCCGTCTCTATCCGGAAAAAATTAGTTAGTAGCAAAATTAGTAATATAAAAAAACTCGTATCATTTAAAAGACTCTGATTCAGATACCCAAATACTACTTAGAAGTAGCAAAATTTACATTTAACCAGTAAGTGCTGAAATACTGAATAAGAATTATTGCTGATATTATTAATTAATAAATGATACAAATTGTTTTTTCAGACCTCATACTATCAGTATGGCATCACTGGGAATAAGAAATTATTAATTAATGCCAAAATTTTTTGATGGTAAGGATGTTTGACAGTACGGTTATCAACTCCAGAAATCTCTCCCTATTTCCTCCCTAATCAAGATCAGACGCGGTAGATTGGAGATAGCCTTGTTTCTTCTAACAGAGGGATCATTCTAAAAATACAGTTGTTGCCCTAAATGTGTTATGAGTAAAAAAATACAAAGATTCCTTAACCCCCTATTGAAAACCGTCTTTATCCTTAGCTTAGTGCTAACTTTAGCCTTTAGTCATGCTAATGATGCCTTAGCAGCCCGTAGTGGTGGCAGAATTGGTGGTGGTTCCTTTAGAATGCCTTCTAGCCGTACTTATGCACCACGTACCAATATGCCTAGCGGTGGCGGCTACTATGCTCCCTATGGCGGTGGTTTCGGATTTCCGTTTCTTTTACCCTTATGGGGTTTCGGTGGTGGTTTCGGCGGTTTGTTTGGGATTATCATCTTCTTCACAATGGCGAATTTTTTAGTCCAAACATTTCGCCGTGTTACCAGTGGAGAACCGGAAGAGGTCAGCTATAGCAGCAACCCTTCTGTTTCCGTTACTCGCTTACAAGTTGGTTTATTAGCCCAAGCTAGAGATCTACAACCCGAACTAAATCGTATTGCAGAAACGGCTGATACCAATAGCCCAGAAGGCAGAAGCGAAGTTTTACAAGAAGCTAGTTTGGCTTTATTGCGTCACCCTGAATATTGGGTATATGCAGGTGGTGGAACTCAACAAGCAAAGTTAAATTCCGCAGAATCTCAATTCAATCGTTTATCTTTAGCCGAACGCAGTAAGTTTAGTGAAGAAACTCTCACTAATGTCAATAATCAACTTAAGGCTGTTTTAAGTCAGGAAGCTTTATCTGGTGAAGATAACCCCACGCGCTTGATTAGCGAAGGACCAGGAGAATATATTATTGTCACTTTATTAGCAGCGACTTTGGGTAAGTGTGAAATTCCTGCTATTAATAGTGCTGATGATTTACGTCAAGCCTTACGTCAAATTGGTAGTCTTCCTAGTGAACAACTTTTAGCTATTGAATTGCTATGGACTCCTCAAGCAGAAGGAGATACATTAACATCAGATGATTTGTTTGCTGAATATCCTGATTTGAAGTTGGTTTAATTGAGGTTTAGGGCTGAAAACAGTTAGAAGTGACTTGTAATCGAAAATTGCGACATTCGTTTTAAGATTATTTATGTCACAATTGAGGAAACTACCATTTTTAATCCTACTGCTGTACAAGCCCTAACCTGTCTGTTGGGTTTGCCAGATGGTCTCTAACAGCTTTCTAGACATCCACTTAATTCGGTTTAATGAAATTAAGGGTCTAATAATCGTAAAAAAGCTGTGAGAAAATTGGCTAAATTACACGCCAAAGTTTCTAATATTCGCAAGGATTCTATTCACAAATTAACCTACTATCTAGCTAAAAATCACAGCATTGTAAGGATAGAGGATTTGCACGTTAAGGCATTTTTGAAAAACCATAAATTAGCGGGTGCTATCGCTGACTGTGGTATGTATGAATTTAAACGGCAGTTAGAGTATAAAACTGAGAAATTCGGGAGTGAACTAATCCTTGTGGATCGGTTTTTCCCCAGTTCTCAAATATGCTCTAACTGCGGTAATCATCGTCATAAAATGCCATTAAAAAACCGCGTTTATATTTGTCCTGATTGCGGACATACAGAGGATCGT
>JAKOGY010000216.1 GCA_028658405.1 Dolichospermum sp. ST_sed8
AAGGGAGGGAAAAGGAGCAGCTTTTATGATTACCAGAGGCTTTGAACTTGGTTCTTTGTATGATAAAAAAGTCCAGCTTCTAGCCATTTTGAGTATATTCAGTTATCTTTAGATAACTTTGGCTATTAGACTGGGAATTCATTCCCAGGCGTGCTATGATTTTACGTTAAGTTGACACATACCATTACTGCTAAACCCCTACAAATCTAGGTTTTTCGTGATTTTATAAAAGTCTATGTCCGAACCGTTTTGAGTATAAGTAAAGCGCAACCCAACATCAATCAAATTGATGTATTTTGAGGTTTCCAACATTCTAATTTTAGAGGTCTTACTTTACTCATCTGTTTAAAATCATTATCTTCAGATACAATAATTAAATCGTGTTGTATTGCTGTACAAGCTATCCATAAATCATTGGGATGTATTCCTGCATCTTTGATTTTAAATTTTCTTCTTTTTTCCTTTTCTTTAGGTGCATAAGTATTAATTATTTCTGCATGAAATTGACCATAAATTTGAGATGTTTCTTCATCTATGGGATGTATCTTTGTTAAACTTTGACTAAACCGATTAACTATTTGGATATTTTCTTCTCTCTGGTTTGACTTTTCCGCCATTAATATCAATTCACCATATATAATGGCGTTGATAAATATTTCTGTTTCTTTAGGTAGTGAAGTTAACTTCTGTATGCAAGTTAAGTCTTTTTGAATAATAATAAAACTACAATGATTTGTGTCTAGCAGATACACCCTAACCTCACTCTCTTCTCACTTGATTGACATATTCTAAACATTCTTCAAAATCGTCTCCTGCCCATTTTGGAGATGTTTTTAGGAAATATAACAATGATTCTACAGTATTTTGGCTTTGTTTTTTATATTTATCAATTTCCCATAAAATAGCTTTAGCTGTGGTTAGTATTTTTCTGAAAATTGAAATGCTGTTTGGTGACTGAATTCTCGTAATTAATATTTCTGCGAGATATTGTATTCCATCAATTTCTTTTTGTGTTGCACCAATACTATATTTTTCTAATGCTTCAAGCAGAGAAGATACTACCATGTATAATTTTTCGTTTTTTTTATATATATCATTATCATTTTTATTAAATCCTATCATTTCTTTTGAAAAAAATTTCGATTTATATATTTGCTTTTTCCATCCAAAATGGGCTTCTACTTCTAATAAATTATTTATTAATTCATTATTAAAGAAATCACTATACTTTTCTTGAAAATTTTTAAGATTTTTGCAAATTATTTCATATATTTTACATATATCCTTTAAACTTAGTTGATTGGTTGTTGCATCTTCTAATTTTTTAAATGCAATTTCTATTTTAGAAAAACTTTTTCTAAAATCTTCTTTTGAAATTGTAGCGTGTTCATTTCTAAAAATTTCTTCTAGCTGCTTTTTAATTTCTTGCAGATTTTCCTCTTGTTCCTTAATTTCATTTTCATTAGTTTCTATTAAGATCATATCTTCTAGTAAAAAAGACATAACAATCACTACCTTGTTTATTTGAAAGTTATTTCCTTATTTTACACTAATTTTCATCTTTTGTAGGTAAATTAATTTCTAATCTATTAATCCTGTGATCTTCTCAATAAGTACAAATGTAACAAATATTTAATAAAATCTTTTAAAAGCTAAGTAGGTGGATGTGAAATAACCAAAATGTGTAACAATATGTAAATTAACCTTTATACCTTATTGTAGTTGAGTTTTAGCTATTTCACAAAACGAAGTATATTAAAATATTAATATTTATGTACTTAAAATGAACAAATTATCAATAAATAATCCTGTTAATCCTTAAATCCTGTTAATCCTGATATGGCTAACGCCACGCTTCGCTATCAGACAATAGTAAATGTTGGTTTTCCTGAGATAAACGCACAGCGATCGCACTTTGTTCTCTAAATCCAACGTGCGATCGCTTTCATTTATAATAAATTTCAGCTAAGATTATTATATAAAGATTAACAAGTTGTTATGATATCAACATCGCATATTATTCATAGTGACCCTGATATATTAGGGGGAACTACTGTCTTTACCGGAACTCGCGTACCAATTAAAACCTTTCTTGATTATTTAGAAGCAGGTGATTCACTAAATGAGTTTTTGGATCATTTTCCTAGTGTCACCCGTGAGCAAGCGATCGCAGCTTTAGAATTAGCAAAAGACGTGCTTATAGCTTATGCGAATCCTGCTTGATGAATGTGTTCCACGTCCTCTCAAACGTGAATTTAAAGACTATAAAATCCGAACAGTTGTGGAAATGGGATGGTCAGGCAAAAAGAATGGTGAACTTTTACAACTCATGAAACAAGAAAGTTTCACCATTCTATTAACTACAGATCAAAATTTACGACACCAGCAGAACTTAGAACAAGCTGGAGTGGCAGTTGTTGTGATGATAGCTCCCAAAAATCGTCTTTCTGATTTGATTCCACTAATACCACAAACTAAAAAAGCACTAGATGTAATAATTGCTGGTGATGTAGTAGAAGTAGGACTTTCCTGAATATAAGATTTTCAAATTTATCTCTTGAGAAGGATTCTGAAAATATAAATAATCTATAAGATAGATTGTATATTTTACCCTGAGTGAAGTTGGGCTTGGCTTACCCTCCAAGCCTTTTTATTCTTTTACCAATTACCTATTACCTATTACCTATTACCTATTACCCATTATCAATTACCCATTCCTTCCATCATCTCAGGAGAAAGTTCCCGCACTGTCCGAAATGGAAATAGACGAGTTGAGGAAATTTGAGCATAGTCGGAAGTCAAAAAAGGAGCATATTGACTAGCTTCAGGGGTTAGCTGTGCTGCCATTGCTAGGGTAATACCTTTGAGGAACTTCCGCACGTCTTTAGCCTGTTCTCCAGTTACTTCTTTATTCAATATAGGTTTACCTGGTTTCCCTTCTTGATATGGAGTGATTTTAGGATCTATCACACTCAAATGAGAACCACCAACTACACCAACTAACCATTTTGGAGAGGGAATTTTGGCAAAACCCATAACTTGTTCAGTTAATGCAGGGGTAATTTTATCTGCCGAACTGGAGAGAATTAGTGTGGGAATTTGCACCTTTGTTAAACCAGTTTCCCCAAACATGAAAGACGTGGTAGGATTAAGAGCGATCGCCTGTTTAATTCTAGAATCTCTCAATTGATAAGTTTTTTCTGGTAATGCTTGCGCTACACACTGAAGACCTTGACTCAAATTAGTCTTAGCTGAGTTCTGTTGACAGCGTTGTTTCAAGTTTTCGATTTGTAATTCACCCCCAGCTAATGCTAAAGCCGTTCCCCCACCAAAGGAATAACCCACAACCATAACATTATTAGTTGCCAGTTTTCCCTGTAAAGGATTATTAGCTGTTTGGTTAAGTTTTTCTAATTCATCAAGAATAAAACTGACATCACGCGGACGGTCTAAAAATTCTTGGGGTTCAACTAGTAGTTTTTTACCTTTACTGACTACTTTAGAATTGGTTTCATTACTGCCAGGATGTTCTAAAGCCGCAACCACATAACCATGAGAGGCTAAATGTTCGGCTAAGTAGCGCAAGTCAGTCCGCACCGAACCGAAACCGTGAGAAAAGACAATTAGAGGTTTGTTTGCAGTTGCAGCGGTGGAGGAATAAACATCTAGGGGAATTTGCCGTTGACGCTTTTGGTCATTGAAATTTAACTTGATTGTCTGTACCTGTGCGCTTCCCGCTTGAGTGGGATCTAGAGAAGAGGCAAATTTGATATCTTTGGGGTTCACTTGGGGCGAAAGACCAAACATAAACCGCTGAGTGCGGATAAATGCACCACCCATACTCCCTGCTACGGTGATAGCCTGGGGTAAATTAATTTCTAGGCGGTTGCTGGGATATGCGGCAATAAAATTCAGCACAGATAAACCCTGTGGAGAATTAGCGCCCAAAATTAATCCGCCTCTCATGGCTTGTAATCCAGCTTGATCCCGACGGTTAAGAACTGTAGAGATATCACTAAGAACTGTAGTCCCAATTTGGGTATTGATTAATCTATCTAAAGTAATAACATTGATGGGAATACGGATTTTTAGTCCCTCCACCAAGAAACGACGTTGTTCTTCTGTCATTCTCTTAGTATAAGTTCCTAAACTATCTGGTAATTTGCCAGTTTCTATCGACTTTTTTAACTCTTCTAAAGATACAGATTCTTCTAAAGGCCCATAGCGAATCACAACCGTATCTGCTGCACGTGCAGAGGTATTAACTCCAAAAAACGGTGTCAGAGCAACAGCACAAAATACACCTGCAAATACTTTAAAATTCTTCCAGCTTTTCTCTGTAAACATCTTTTATTGCATCTCAACTTAGGAGATTCTACCTGAATTTATGGTAAAAACCCTAAATTCAGAAACCTCATTTGTGAATCAGCAACTCCTATAGATACAATAGACTAAGTAGGTGAACATAAAAATTTAAAGGTATGTAAAGAAAAGTAAAATCTCCCAAAACCTCTTCACTCTTGCCTCTTGCCTTTTGCCTTGCCATAACGACAATTTTCAAGGCTAACCTACTTACATAGAGTCCGGCTACTAATTATCTTAATACCGATAAGTTCCCCAATAATCTGTACTATGGCGTGTGCGACTGTAATTACTCTTATTAAGCTGATGTTCCGGTATGTTAAAAGAAATCAATAAGTTTTCCACTACATTGGCTAGGTTTTCCCATGATAGATCTTCCCGCTGCAACACTACTTTTAATCTTTCTAATGCAGTATTTGCCACCTGATTTATTTCCCCGTCTGCTGACGAATCATTAATCAGGTCACTGATATGTAAAGGATCTTTTTGTACCGCTATAATTCCCAGATGTACTGCTTGCTGAATTTGCTGACTAAACTCAGTTTTTGCGCGAGCTAACTGCCGCTGCCAACCTATTTTACTTGTTGCATACAAGGATGGTAAACGATTCAAAGCATAAGCAACTACGTCTGGAGATTTGATTAGTTGAGCAGTTTTCATGGGCAATAACAGAATTTGTTTATTAACTTCTTCTGTCACTAATAACTCCATGACATTGTAAGATTTAATTCCAGTATCAAATTTAGAAGTTGTTTGGGAAGTTTGGGAACGTAATGAGGGGCGTAGTATTGTCATAATTAAAAATTTATTTGAAGTTAGATTTAATCAAAAATGCTGAGTAAAAATCTTCTAGATTTCCTATGCGTCTGCATCGGAGTCGTATTTATACGTAAGAAATTATCTTATAGATTAAACAGGTTAATTGTCAATAACAAATTTACTTAGTTTACGTAAAGTTTTATTGCGATATTTGAAATTTCACATCTGGCTTTAATTGATGCTTATTTGGATAAATTATAAAAAGATAGTACCGGACTGCGGTACTAAGAGACTTCCAAATAAAAAAATATCCCGTCGTTTTGAAAGCAGGGGGGCAGGGAGCAGGGAGCAGGGGGAGGAAAGGTCATTTTAGTTGCAGAAATTTGGATCATCTTTTTTGTGGAGTTCTCTAAAAACTAACAAAGCAAATTACACAGGCTTTTTGGGAACTTTTCAAGGTAGTAGTCAAGGAATACAGAGATTTTTATTGCTTGAAAAAATGTATAATTAGGGCTTACTGAGGTACTGAAGAAAGCCGGAAGAGTGTTAAAGCTTTTGTCCTGTATAAATAGATCGCACCTCACCGTTACGACGAATAATAGCTTCTCCGTTACTGACTTCTACTAATGTCCAACCTGTAGCACCAATATTTTCACCTAGATTAATCCGGCGACTAATACCATCTACTTTAAACAAAGCCACAGACTTATTACCTAACTCTAATAATCCGTCTAATTGTGCGGAGTAGATTATTGGTGCGGAAACCTGTTGTGGTTTGTTCTCAGGTTCTTTTACTGGTGGAGGTGGAACAATAGTTGGCAATTTTGGTGGTGCAACTTTCAGCGGTTGAGGATTAACCCCTGCTGGTTTTAAATTAACCTGTGTCGTTTTTGCTATGGGTCTAGTTGCTGGTTGTATAGGTTGTCTAGTGTTAATAGGGAGATGATTAACTACTAAAGATGAAGATGAAGGTAACGTTGGTGGTATGGGGACTGCGGGAACAGTTGGTATTTGATATTGGGGCGCAGCAGACTGATAAACTGGAATATATATGCGCTCAACTACATTAGTGGGAGTTAGCCGACTAGTAGCAGGAGGTAAAGGCAAAGTTTCAGTTGGTTGGGTATGTGGTAAAGCTAAGGCAGTTGTTTGGTTAAGATTAACAGTAGGAAACCCTGGTTTGGTAATTGTTTGATCATTAGTTGTCTCTTGCTGTTCTATAACTGCCAAGGCTTCTAACATATAATTTACCAGTTCCAACTGAGGATCTGTTGTTACAGATACTGGTGATGGTATTTGGGAATTTGGCAACCTTTGGGAAGTTAATTGGGCATTTATTGTAGTTAGTAAACCAGACTCGGTTAAGTAGATCATACTTAATGAGGCCACCGTTAAGCCTAATCCCATGAATATGAGTTTACTTAAATCACTGGTTTGTTGTTTTGTTGTAGTCGTAATTGCTCTGACAGTAGGCGAATTAACTACCAGTGTTGTGGTTTGGACGTTTTTAATAGGTTCAGCAGACTGTAATGGGCGATTAAGTTTTGATGGTAAAATTACATCTGGCATTTGAAATGTCATGGTTTGCACGGGGATAGATTCGTTCCTGTCCCTATGATGATTCCGCTTACCTCGACCATCTAAAATGTTGTCAATATCATTAAAAAGTTCGTCCATTAAGCCTTCAGCATAGGTTTCTATCGTCCAAGGCTCGTTGTTGACGAAATCTACGGCTAAGGCCATGCTGGTGCTATCAGATGCTTCTGAAACAAGTAAATCAGTGCTGGATTTGGGTAACATAGGCTTTTTCGGTTGTAGCTAAAAATAATGGAAAAACAAAGTCGCTACTGCTGTGGAAATCAACTACCTTTTTTAATTAAACAGCTGATTTTTCTTGCCAGAGTTCAGGATTTGATTAGCTTATGGTATTAGATTGTACTCTGTTATGGAAATTTTGGTGAAATTAGTTAAAAAAATTTATAGGAGGAGTCACCGAGTCAGTAGGGGCAAAGCGTGACAGTAGGAGCAAAGCGTGACAGTAGGGGCAAAGCGTGACAGTAGGGGCAAAGCGTGACAGTAGGGGCGTATTGCAATACGCCCCTACTTCTTTGTAATAGGTTTTATATAGCAGCAGTCTTGTTTTTAGCTAGTTCTAAATATATCAAGAGAGCGTTGATATCGGCTGGGTTGACTCCACCAATTCTTGCGGCTTGTCCAATAGTGAGGGGTTTAACTTTGTTGAGCTTTTCTCTGGATTCTTTAGATAGAGTCTCAATGGTTGAGTAGTCTAAATCACCAGATAGTTGGCGATTTGCTTGACGGGCAACTTGGTCAATTTGTTGTTGCTGCCTTGCTAAATAACCAGCGTATTTGATATCAATTTCTGCTCCTTCTTTTTCCGCTTGTTTGAGGGTGGGGTTGTCGAGTCCGTGACGTTCTAAGTCAACGTAATGAACACCCGAACGACGCAGTAAATCAGCCAGAGTGACAGAACCTTTAATGGCTTGTTGGGTATCGTGAGCGATCGCTTTCCCAACTTCCTCATTCTCTTTTATTCTAGTTAAATGGAGGCGTTTTTTCTCGGCTGTAATCTGTTCTTGTTTTTTAGTATATAAATCCCAGCGTCGGTCGTCAATTAAACCAATTTCCCTTCCTAACGGTGTCATGCGGATATCAGCATTGTCAGAACGCAGTAATAAACGATACTCTGATCTGCTGGTGAGCATTCGATAAGGTTCGCGTAAATCCTTCGTACACAGGTCATCAATTAAAGTGCCAATATAACTTTGCTCACGGGGGAAAATAATCATTTCCTCACCCTTAACAAACCGCGCTGCATTGATTCCCGCTACTAACCCTTGAGCAGCAGCTTCTTCATAACCAGTAGTCCCGTTTACCTGTCCTGCACAAAATAACCCTGGTATTTTCTTGGTCATCAAAGTAGGATAACACTGAGTTGCAGGCAAATAATCATACTCTACCGCATAGGCAGGACGCAACATGACACAGTTTTCTAAACCGGTCAAACTCCGCAACATGAAAATTTGCAGCGTTTCGGGTAAACCAGTGGAAAAACCTTGAATATACAATTCAGGAATATCTCTGCCTTCTGGTTCAATAAAGATTTGGTGACTTTCTTTATCGGCAAAGCGAACAATTTTATCTTCAATACTCGGACAATAGCGGGGTCCTTTTGCTTCTACCCAACCACCATAGACTGGTGACAGATGCAAATTTTCTCTAATTAAACGATGAGTTTCTTTAGTAGTGCGGGTCATGTGACAAGGCATTTGTTCCCGTTCTACCCAAACTTCGGGGTCAAAACTGAACCAACGCACGGCTTCGTCTCCCGGTTGCAATTCCATTTGACTGTAATCAACGGAACGCTTATCAACTCGTGCTGGTGTGCCGGTTTTCAGTCTCCCCGTTTCAAATCCCAAACGATTGAGAGTTTGTGTTAATCCTTCCGCTGCAAACTCTCCTGCGCGGCCTGCGGCCATTGATTTATTCCCGACCCAAATCTTGCCACCTAAAAATGTGCCTGTGGTGAGAATGACGGCTTTGCAGTGAAAAGATACGCCAAAATAAGTTTCTAAACCAATGATTTCATCATTAGCGTCTAAGATTAAATCTGTTACCATGCCTTCTCGAATTGTCAAATTCTCTTGATTTTCGACAATTCCTTTCATTACTGCCGCATATTCCCGTTTATCAGTTTGCGCCCGTAATGCCCATACCGCAGGACCCCGTGAAGAATTGAGGATGCGTTTTTGTAGGTATGTCCGGTCTGCTATTTTACCAATTTCCCCACCTAAAGCATCTATTTCATGGGTTAATTGAGACTTGGCCGGACCACCCACTGCGGGGTTACAAGGTTGCCAAGCGATTTTATCTAAGTTTAGGGTCAATAGCAGTGTCCGACAACCGAGGCGGGCAGTAGCAAGTGCTGCTTCGCAACCGGCGTGACCTGCACCGACGACAATCACATCATAAGCGTCTCGGAATTCAGGGGAATTGTGCATGGTCATAACCAATTAAGAATTAAAAATTAAAAGTTTAAAAAGCTAGTTACGTTCAGTATTTTAGCGTATATTTAGAGGCGATCGCAGTTTTTACTAGCTTAGTTACAGAGGTAGTGACGAGAGAGCAAAGAATAGGACATCAAATCTTCAGGCATCTATTGACATTTCCCGACAATAGGTTCATAATATTATAAATATACGAGAGTTTTGTAGTTAATTTAAAGTCAATAAATATTTTGAGTAACTGTAATGGTTCCGAATAGACTTGAATGGCTACAAAG
>JAKOGY010000217.1 GCA_028658405.1 Dolichospermum sp. ST_sed8
ATCTTTTTTACCATAAATCGGTACAATCTCCATCTGATAAGCTTTTTAGACTATTTCGTCATCCCGTCAGGATGTGATCTCAATATTGAGTATAATAATTGGGCAATTCAAAGATTAGCAAATGTCCGCCGCATGACCAAGGAAGAATGGATCGCCTTTGATCGCAAAAATGCAGAACGCAGGGAGTCTATTCGATGATGTTAGAAGATTTAGTAAATCATGCAGTGGACAAAAAAAATTTTCAGACTATTCAAAACTACATTTCTTTTTGCAGAAAGTATTTTGATAATTTCTTTTATCGTGATATTTGGAATTTGCTGAGTAGTCAGGGACAGTCTTTAGAAGAAGTGGAAATTGAGGAAAGTGAAAATAAGGAAAGCGAATAATATTTATTTTTTTTGCATTAGTGGACTGGCGTAAGAATTTAGAATTGAGAGATAATTTAAGTAGGGAACAAGAGGAAGTAATTATGAACTTATCACCGGCTTATTTATAACAAATAGAAGACTGGAAGCAAGAAGGAAAAGAGGAAGAACGATTTTCTTTGATAGCTTGTCTTCTGGAAGGGCGTTTTGGTACTTTAGATGCTGAGTTATCTGGTTTGGTGGAAAAGATTGCTAATATTCCTATTTCTGAAAGCACTCAGTTACTTCTTGCTTTGGGTAATTTATCCCGTGACGAATTGTTACAAAGATTGCGGAATGAGGCAGTTTAGGATATATTGTTTAATGTGTTTTTTTATATAGTCCTGTCCTCAGATTAGAAATCTGGGGCTATACAGACAAAGCCTACCCGCGTAGGCTAATTTTATGGTATAAATTAGTTAGTCAAATATTCGAGGTTAACAAATGCCACCAATTCAGAAGATTCTTTTTGGAAGTCCAGGAACAGGAAAAAGCTATAAAATTCGTGAGATTGCAGAAAAAGAACTGAATATAGAAATAGAATGGAATGAACAAAGTCAATCTTGAAAAAACACTATTAAAACAGTTTTTCATCCAGAATATACTTATTCAGATTTTGTTGGCAAGCTATTACCTCAAACTGATGGAAGTAGTTCGGTAATATATAAATTTTATGAAGGTCATTTTTTACGTGCTTTAGGTTTAGCATACAAAAAAATAATTGAGGGTACTAATGAAAATGTCCTTTTAGTTATAGATGAATTAAATAGAGGTAATGCTGCTGCTATATTTGGATCAATTTTTCAGTTATTAGATAGAGAAGATGATTGGTCAACTTATGAAGTTAATTTATCTGAACTTGAGATAGTTGGACTTTGGAGAACAATGGGATCTGTAATTATTAATGAACATATAACACTTGATAGCAGTAATTTTAGTAGTGTTATTAATCTTGCAGAGAAATATCTGCGAGATAATAATAATTACAATGCCTTGCGAGTGTTAGAAAATCTGAAAAATGGTAGTATTACTATACCACACAACCTATCTATTATTGCTACCATTAATACATCAGATGAATCTATCTATTATCTTGATAGTGCATTTAAACGCCGTTGGGATTGGGAATATGTAGATGTTCCAAATAGTAATAGTAAAACACCAGAGGAAATAAAAGATGTATTAGTAGTTATAGGTGACAAAAAATATTATTGGTATGATTTAGTAATCAAACTAAATGAATTTATAAAATCTAAGCATGAGTCTATCAGAAGAATTGAAGATAAACAGATTGGTTGGTGGTTTTTGAAAGCTAAAAATAACATAATTGAAGAATCAGTAATTAAAAATAAGCTGATGTTTTATCTTTGGGATAGCGTTTTTGCAAAAGATAAAAGACCTTTAGAAGAATTACTAGGTAAAAAGTTGATCACTTATGCTTATTTTGCTAATTCATCTACTGAGTTTATAAATAAAATAAATCCAGAAGAATTTAAGGAAAATAAGGAAAATACAAATGCTGACAATTTCTAACTAATAATTTTCTATAAATCTAGACATAGTTGAGAAATAAGAATGATTAATTTTGGAGAATTAGAAATCAAAGTTAATACTAAATATTCTTTTGTAGGAATACAAAAAGAAGGTTCAAAACTTATCTTTTATATCCCTAAAGGGTTTTCTGAATCTGATATTTCATTAAACACATTTGACAGCAAGCGAGATTTATTTTTTCGTCTTTATCGAGTGTTGAACGTTTTTAAACAAGTCTGTATTGATAAAGGACATTTTCAAACAAGAGTTGTTACCAAAGCGGATGATCGTGATGGAGTTGTTGAAGATGATACTGGTTCAGAAATTACATCTGATAACGATAGCAAAAACATTTTTTATTCTAAAATTGATGCACTGGAAAGCATATTAAATGTTTATGATGAATTAAAAATACTCGCACTTGTTAGCAGATTAGGAAAATCAGAAAGAATAGACTACAGTAAATTACACCGTTATTTAAACAATGCTATTTTTCTCAATAATGGTGCAATTTATATTGATACTATGAATTTACCACGAAAGGAGATACATTTTGACTCAACTGATATAGTTGCTATGTATTGTTATATTTTAACTGAAATTAAGGAACAATTAAAACAAGAAGTAAATCCTGAAATCAACTCTTTAGCAGAAAGGTTTAAAGAAAAATATTTAGGTTATGAATATAGTTTATTTAATGAAAAATATTATCTGCAAGTTATTAATGAATTGAAAGATGCTTTAGAATTAATTGATCATTACACCCCAATTAAAGATAGTGATTATTGGGATTTTTACGAAGCTATTTATAAATTCTTGTTTGGAGAATTAGATAATTCTATTCAAGGTAAAGTTTGGGGATTTAGTAATTTTAATATTATTTGGGAGTCAATGTGTTTAACACACTTAGTTAAAACAGTAGACTCTACTTTTATTCTTTATTTAGATAATCAATTGATATCAGATAAAATTTTAAATAAATGGAATAATTGTAATAAAATTATTGATATTTCAGGAATATTCAGAGTTAATGGTACTAATATATTCCCTGATGCAGTTATTCTTTCAGACTTAATAAAACAGAATAAACCTCCTATATCATATCAACTTACGCAAGGAAGGCATTGGGATAAAGTATATAAACAAAACATTTATTATTACACTGAATTTTATTGTAATAATCTTGGTAATAAATATCATGGAAATATCAAAATAGCTTATTTACGGCAACCTGAACGATATCACACTTTTGATGAATTAAAAAAAATATTTCCGTGTAATAATCATTATATTACGATTACTTCACTACCTAATAAATTTTATTCTTATTGGGATATTGATTTATCAAAAATGCCTAATGAATTACTTCGCAAAGAAATACAACTGATGTCTAGCTTAAATCATATTTTTGTGGTAGCTATAAGCAATAGATTTTTATGTTTTAAAGATTTTTATGAAAAATACCTGCAACCTTATCAAGTTTTTACAGTTTCATTATTAAGCGGATATGGAGGTGGAGAAAAGTTTGAAAAATTATTTAAAGAATTTCTGAAAGTTATTCTAGGTCAATTTACTATTATTGACATAAAATACTCTACTTCTAACTATTACAAAAAGTCAGACAATATAGAAGAAATCAAAATTAGAAGTGTTAGAAAACAATTTGTTTATGAATATTTACTACAAAAACATCTTGAAAAAACTAACAATTCATTGAAAGAATTAGATATAAAAAGTGAATTTTGGCTTCCTGCTTCTTCTTCACATGAAGAAACATTTACACCAATGCCAAAATATATGGATGATTATATTAAATTAACAGGTGTAAATATTGTGACTGTAATTAATAGCTATCTAGAGACAGAAGAAAAGTAACTTAAAATACTGTGTTGTTGAGATAGTGAGATTTTGGGAGTGCGATCGCTTGTAGGATGATTTTGGGAATGCGATCGCTTGTAGGATGAATTTGGGAGTGTGATCGCTTGTAGGATGATTTTGGAAGTGCGATCGCTATTAGATAAAATAGAATAAGATAACTCTGACTCTACATACCTCAAACACATCCAGTAGGAAAATATGACATTAACCGAGTTACTCCCGTCAGTTCGACAACTTTCAGCGCCAGAAAAACTCAAATTAATTCGCATCCTTGCAGAAGATTTGGACAACGCTGAAGATATTTCTCCTTTAGAACCCTTCAAAACATATCACCTACCAACGCCTTATAACAACTTCGGGGCTGGGGAAATTCTCCGATCCGCAGGAATCGCTTGAATTTGAGATAAAATGGAATAAGGGGAAATTAGATATTACCTACCATAAATGTTTAAATTAGTACCATGATTTCAACAGTCGGAACTTCACAATTAACAGCAGAAACAATTGCTAATTACTTTATTTGGCAAGCTAGAGAAACAGGCTCATATATCAGCAACTTGAAACTGCAAAAACTTGTTTATTATGCTCAAGCTTGGTATTTAGCTATTTATGATCAACCTTTATTTGATGATGATTTTGAAGCATGGATTCATGGTTCAGTAATTCCTAAATTATATGAACAATATAAACAATTTGAATGGATGCCAATTTTAAAAGAAGTTGAAAAACCAAATTTTTCTGATGAAATTAACGAGTTTTTAGAACAAGTAACAGAAATTTATTTTGGTTGCGATACTTTTGAGTTAGAGCAAATGATTCATCGAGAAGATCCTTGGATTAATGCTAGAGGTAATCTGCCTATGGATGCCCCCTGTAATGCAATTATTAGTAAAGAGTCAATGAGGGAGTATTACAAGCAACGTGTCGCAGAAAAAGAATAAAATTAAAAAACTGAATATTAATCAAAGTTCATCACTAGGGATAAACCCTACAAAAATTGAAACTGCGAAAGGAATTAGTTTCTCCTACACTTATTTTCAATATGATAATAATAAGTTTTCGATTAAGGATAAAGATGCTAAATATTTACAAACTTTGCTTCAGAGGTTGCGGGATTTATCAAGTATGACAGTCAACGAAATGACGGTAAAGAATGCCAAAAATTTGCGTTGTCATCCTATAAACTGGAAAAATACCACTGAAACTGGTTTTGGTCTTCTGAATGAAGAACAGTTAGTAGATACACCATATCAGTTTCAACTTTCATCTAACGAATATGGTAGAGTTCATGGGTTTTTTATTGAGAAAGTGTTTTATATTGTTTGGTTAGATCCAGATCACAAACTTTATTCTTAAATAGATTAACAATAGCTTTCCAAAAAGTCATCAACCATACTAAAACTTAACATTTTAAAATGAGGACGGGAAAACCCCGCCCAGACATTTAAAAATCAACTCCGCGCTTCAATTCCACGCCTTGATTTGCGTAGTGTTTATGACAGTAAACCTCAGAGTGAATACTAGCCAAATCAAAATAAGCGGGCTGGTTTTGACAGCGGCCTGTGATAATAACTTCTGTATCACGGGGTTTCCTTAGTAAGGCTTGAACAATTGGGTCAACAGGTAATAATTCTAAATCAACCGTGGGATTGAGTTCATCGAGAATAATAGTTTTATACACACCAGAAGCGATCGCAATTTTGGCAATTTCCCAACCTCTCTCCGCTTCTATATAGTCTAAATCTTGACGAGAATTCCGCCAAACAATCGCATCACGTCCACAACGTTGATGATCTACCACTTCTGGATAGGATTGCTGCAAAGCGGCGATCGCTGCATCTTCAGTATAACCGCTACCACCTTTGAGCCACTGCATAATTAATACACGGGTAGAACCAGGATGATTAATCCCTCTGCCAATGGCTTGCAAAGCCTTACCTAAAGCACTGGTAGATTTACCCTTACCTGCACCCGTATAAATTTCAATTCCCTCAATAAAAAGTTCTGCGGCCATCGGGTGGTGGTGGGGTTTCATTTCCGAATGCAAATCCGCAATATCTAATAATTGTGGCGGTGCAGCGCGTCCGGTTGTGATGATTTCCAATTCCTGGGGTTTAGATTTTAAAGTGTTTACTACTTCATCTACTGATAGCAAACCCAAATCCAAAACCGGGTTAATTTCATCTAGAACAACTACTGAATATAACCCTGATGCGATCGCACCTTTAGCTACATCCCAACCTCTTGCAGCTTCTGTTCTATCAAAAGCTGTAATTTGATCATGTCCAAAAAACTCGGCTCTCCCTGTGCGAACCTGATCAATCAAATGGGGAAACCCGCGCTGTAAAGCCGTAATCGCTCCATCCTCATCATAATCCCGTTCTGGTCCCTTCAAAAACCGCAGCAATAAAACGCGGCTAGAATCACTGGGTGTATTGATTCCCAAACCAATCGAGCGCAAAACCACCCCTAAAGCCGCTTGGGATTTCCCTTTCCCAATACCATCATAGACGTGAATTTGACCCGTAAGCCGCTCAGAACGCACTTGTGCTGTGCGAATACCGATACCGTTCCTTGTCATAAGATTGAAAAGCTATAAAGTGGCAATTCCCTATCTTAACGAAACTAGAGTCTAGGTTGTGCGGTTTTATCTTTACGTATTAAACCTTGATGGATGTATTAATAAAATTAATCTAAATATCTTGGCGCACACAGATCATAAATGCTAGAACAATGAGATAATTGCCGATTATCCGTATTTTTTCAGTTATACTCTGTACAACTAAGAGAACTCTAAAAAATAAATTACCCAATATTGTGGGATGGGCATCCGGTTCCCTCCTGAGATTATTAGAGGACCAGATGCCTGCACCACAAGAAATTTTGGGACATTTTTTTATTTGGAAGTCTCTAAGTCAAAAAACCTAATCCCCAGTATCCCCTGAGCGGACTACCTGAACTGCTTACGGCAGCGCCTCGCTATCAAAAGTCAGTAGTTAAAAATAAACAACAAATTACGAATTACCAATCTCCTTGTTGTAACCATTATGTCTGATGAATTATCACTACCCATAATTTTGCCCATTGGGGCGATATTTTTTGAAATATTATTCTTACTCACTGCTATTCCCGTAGAAGCTTATGTTCTCAATAAATGGCTGAAGTTTGATAAAAGAACCAGTATTTTTTACGCCATTGCTTTAAATGTTTTTTCTAGTGTAATTGGCTGGATTGTGTTTTTCGCAGCCGAACCTGTGTTACCTATTGCTGTCAAAGCAGAATTGATCAATTATGTATTTTTTAATAAACTTCAAGATCCTAGCATTAGCACAATGATAGTTTTATTATCATTTACTATTTTCTTAGCGACTTTTTTAGTCAAGTTTTTATTGCTGAAGATCCTCATAATTTTTATGGATGAAGGAGGAAAAAAACCAGAAACAGAAATTGTTTCTCCACAACAAAGAACCAGTTATATGAATATGGCTAAGTTGCAAAATACTAATTTAATAACTGCTACCTTAATAGCAAATTCACTCAGCTACAGCGCCATCACCTTTATTATAATAATTCGCTCTCGGTAAAATGATCAATATTCATCACTTTATTAATTAGAGGTAATCCCATGAACTCATTATTTAAAGAAGTATTTGGCGTACTTAAATATACTCAGGATTTATTTGCAAGCGTTCAAAAATTTCTGACTCCAGCCAAAGCATACTCGTGGCAGACATTAATTTACTTGAGTGTTTTTTCTTGGGGAATATCATATTTTGCCCTAGGATATATCAGGGATATTATTGCCTTTTGCGGTTGGTTGTTTTTGTTAGCAGGAACTACTTGGTATACGACTGATGATCCTTTGAGAGTTCCAGGAACTTTTATGCCAGTTGGGGCAGTAATAACGGGCTTTTTAGTCAGCGTCTTTGCCTTGGGAAATAAGGAAAGTGGATTAACATCTAATACCATAGTTATTTGGCCGACAATAGCCGCTATCGTTACAGCCATACCTAACTTCTTTGAAGGTACGGGTGGAAGATCCGCAAAAGCAAAACTTCCTAAATTACAAGATCGTCAAAAAGTTGTAGTTTTATTAGCTTGGTGTATGCTAATTAGTTGTTGGCTTCAGTTTTACTTCGTTATAGATAAATGGTTAAAAGAATATCCTAGTTTACGAGCAGACAATTTTCAGAAAAGTGCTTTTGTCATTAGATTAGAACCACCAGCAAAAAAGCCAAAAACTGGTGATTTGATCTTAGATAAATTGCAACCCCTAGTTAATCAACAAATTGCTAACAAACCTTGGGCAGATGTAGAAAAATGGTTACTAGAAGCTAATCAGCAACTAGGCAACTTGGGGAGGAAAACGATTAATAGTCATCTGGGTAAATCTCAAGAAAGACTATTATGGCGAGTTGAACCCCGTGTAGTAAATATCAAGTCTGGATATAAGCTAGATATTTTGACAATTTGGGGCGGACCAAGTGCCGATTCTAAAGGATATTACTGGCAAAAATCTTGTCTAATTCAACCATCTAACTCTGGTAAACAAACAGACAATAAAAACACTGTTGCTCGGATTACTTGCGATCGCACAAGTAAATTTATCATTGGTTCTCCACCACCACAACAATAAGGAAGGAATAAGGAATTACTATGAATGTAATTAGAACTGTCGTCATGTCCAAGAATGTGTTTCAGGAAGTGATCCGCGATCGCATCCTCTACATCATTGGTTTTTATGCAATCATTCTCGGTATTGCCTTCCGCGCAATTCCTGAATTTGCCAGTACCACATCTGATAAAATATTTTTGGACTTCGGTTTGGCAACCATGAACGTCATTGGTTTGATTGTGGCTATATTTATCGGGACGGGATTAGTTAACAAGGAAATTGAAAAACGGACTATCTTAGTATTAATTGCCAAACCCATCAGCCGCAGTGAATTTATTGCTAGTAAATATTTAGGATTATCAGCAGTTATAGCTGTCCTAATTAGCGCAATGACAATAATCTATTTAGGATTTTTGCAATTTGGTAAGGTATCTTATCCAGTTATCAGTATTTTTTTGGCTACGCTATTCATATTTTTTCAATTATGTTTAATTACTGCTGTGGCCATTACTCTAGGAGTTTTCACCGGTTCTCTCATCGCTACAGCCCTAACATTTGCTGTTTATTTAATGGGGAATATTACTCAAGATTTAGTGGCATTAGGGAGGTTAACTAGTAATCCTGGGATGGAACGCATTACCCAAGGTTTATATCTGATATTGCCCGATTTATCCAGATTGGATTTAAAAAATGATGCTGTTTATGGTTTACAAGCACTACCTGATATAATCACATTAATTGCCAATGCAGGTTATGGTTTACTTTACAGTTTTATGTTGTTAGCGATCGCTATTCTGATCTTCTTACGACGAGAATTTTAATAACGTCTGAACTATGATTTGTGTGATTTATTTGATTAAGATGAAATGTCTGAACTATGATTTGTGTGATTTATTTGATTAAGATGAAATGTCTGAACTATGATTTGTGTGATTTATTTGATTAAGATGAAATGTCTGAACTATGATTTGTGTGATTTATTTGATTA
>JAKOGY010000218.1 GCA_028658405.1 Dolichospermum sp. ST_sed8
CTTGCCGAGATATTCAATTCATAACACAAAATTTGTGAATTGTCTCGATGTTTTCCTTCCTTGCTGTCTCGTTGGTCGGAAAACCGTCGTCAATTCACGCGCCATTCATCGCTGCCCTATCGGGTCAGACGTGGGGCTTCTGTCGGTTAAGCTAAATTCTCATTTCGATAATTTATAATCTAAATAACGCTATTGAATAAGTGAATAAAAATCATGGTTGAGCAACTTTTAGACAAAGTTGATGATGATTACTATATTCCCGACGCTAATTTACTCATTACCGAAGACGATACACCTGTGGATAATTTTGCATCTGCTAAACAACAACGGCTTTTAGTCAGTTCTCTTTATAGTTCTTTAGAATCACAGCCTTTTTTAGTCGAGGCTAATGTTGGTATTTATCACACCGACGGTGAACCGGCAATTGTTCCTGATGTGTTTATTAGTTTTGATGTCCAAACTCCTGAAGATTGGTGGAAAAAACAAAATCGTTGTTACATGATGTGGAAATTTGGTAAATCGCCAGAAGTGGTAATGGAAATTGTTTCCAATAAAGAAGGTGAAGAACTAACTAAAAAGTTGCAGATTTATGAAAGAATGAAAGCCAATTATTATCTAGTTTATGATCCTAATCAAGAATTAGCAGAACAAATATTGACTATTTATAAATTGGTGGGAAGACATTATATAAAAACAGAGGAAACTTGGTTAGAAGATATTAATTTGGGTGTGACTTTTTGGCAAGGAGAGTTTGAAGGTAGGCGCGATACTTGGTTACGTTGGTGTCATCAAGATGGAACGCTTGTAGCTACTGGTGATGAACGTGCTGAACGGGAAAAGCTAGAAAAGGAAGAAGCCAAAAGACTTGCTGAGTCTGAAAAACTAGAAAAGGAAGAGGCACAAAGACGCGCTGAGTTTGAAAAACTAGAAAAGGAAGAAGCACAAAAACGCGCTCAATTACTAGCTCAAAAATTGAGAGAATTGGGAGTAGATCCTGATACGATTTAAAGATGAGAAAGTGGTGATTTTGTATTTTATACAAATTGGTGTGAGGGGTAATTATGGTGAAAAATTAACAACACAATTGGCTGCCATCTGGGCTAAGGTTATAAAAAACCTATCTACAACCTTGAAATTTTCCTACAAATCATGGATAATACAATATAACAACCAAATAAACCTTAGCGCTCGCAAGGGTTGAGTGCTAATTTCTAACTTAATCTTGAAACTGATGTAGTAGGCAAAAAATCTCCTTTTTGTAAATGTAGTTAGCGGACTTTTCCGTAATAGATTCTTGCCAAAAATTCCAGTTTCTCGGCAATTGATGAATTCATTAGGAGGACTAGAATGATTAAATACAGCTTCAATCTGGTAGGTGTATCTCCTGTTTTGCATTTTTTCAATCACCAACAACAGAGTTTAGTCCAACCACAGTACCAAGGCATAGAATATCTAGGAACTCATACTTGCACCTTAGATGCCTTTCTAGCATCTATAGAACCAGTTCCTGTAAAATGGGGTTGGAACTTAGATCAAGTAGTAGATACAGTGATTGAATTCTGGATGAATAATGCTGAGAGTGTTAACTATTGGAAATCCCGGTTAAATGATGCCGGACATGATAGTTTACTCGTAGCTAGAGTTGCAGACATAAACTCTTTATCAGGGGAACTGGAATCACTACTGTGCAAAAACTTGTAATCTTTAAAGATAGCATTTTCTAAAAACATTACCTATATCATAGCCCCCTCTCGAAGAGCGGGGAGGGGGTTGGGGTGATTATATCTCACCAAGTAATACCTCAACCATCATTCTCTATCACTTGGAGAATTTTCAAATACAACTCTTCCACTCGCTTTGCTGCTAATTTACCACTAGCAGCATAGTGATTCAACCCAGGAGAACCATTAACTTCAATAAGCGTATAATCTACCATCGGCATAGTGATATCATCAGTGAGTATATCCACCCCAGCTAATCTGAGTCCAATATCTTTAGTAATATTAATTGCTAATTTCTGAAAATCAGGATGAATACTTTCAGAAAAATCTACTGCTTCCCCTCCACTGGATAAATTAGCACTATCCAAAAGATAGACAATATTATCATCAGGAATCACACTATTCCAATCAAGATTTTGTGTTTGTAATTTTTGGTAAATGCGAAAATCATCAAATTTAATCACATTTTTTCTACCCATACGCACAAATTTTTCCTGTTTTTGTTGTAGCAATTCTAAAACATTAGATATACCATCACCAACAATAAATAAAGGAATTCTTTGATAAGCGGTAATTACTTCATCACCCAAGACAACAATTCTATAGTCATGACCACTATAAAACTTTTCGACAATCAATCCTGATTTAATTTGGAAGATTTTATTAGCCACATCATAATATTCTGCCTGATTATATACCTTAGTCACCAATATACCTTGACTAAGATTCAGCGGTTTCACAATCACAGGAAATCCCATTGATTGTGCATACTTAAATCCATCATCAATATTTCGAGGATGAGCTATTTTCGCACACATTTGATCACTAAAAAATGTCTTTCCCTCTGTCACTCGATATCCAAACTGCTTCAAGAAAAAATTACTAAAGGCTTTATCTTTGGCTAATTCGGCTGAAGCAAACCCATTAATATTCAATTTGGCATGACTAAAAACTGACTTTTTACCATTTTTAAAAGTAATATGTCCCACAAATTCATATTCTGGTTCAACTAAAACTACAGCCCCAATTTGCAATGCTACTTTTTTGATGATTGATGTGATTGACATTTTTTATTTTTTAAGATTCTCTCAAAATTACACTAAAAGG
Source organism: Dolichospermum sp. ST_sed8 (assembly GCA_028658405.1). Lineage (GTDB taxonomy): Bacteria > Cyanobacteriota > Cyanobacteriia > Cyanobacteriales > Nostocaceae > Dolichospermum. The sequence goes on from JAKOGY010000218.1 coordinate 2,829, forward strand.
TATGGCAATATTTGTAAATATTTCCCAATCCTAAACCTCAAACCATTAAAATTAGATACAGATTGTACAATCAATTTTTTCTTTTTATAGCAATCCCAAATGATTCTTGAAATAGTAAGTCTTGTAGGGTGGGCATTGCCCACCATAGCAATCCCAAATGATTCTTGAAATAGTAAGTCTTGTAGGGTGGGCATTGCCCACCGGATGTTAGTTTTGCTGGGCAATGGCTGTCTGACAAGATTATTATTTTGCCCTATCGTAATGCCCACCGTAGGTTGGTTTTGCTGGGCAATGGCTGTCTGACAAGATTATTATTTTGCCCTATCGTAATGCCCACCGTAGGTTGGTTTTGGTGGGCATTGCCCACCCTACGGATAATCCAAAAATCAGACAAGAATCTTACTTATATCTTTAAACACTTTTTTGCTCAGTAAATACCCATTAAAATCACATAAAACTAAACATTCTTAAAAGATAAGTTGTTGCATCACCTATTGACAAATTTAAAAATATGTAATAACAAGGTGGCATCATCAATAAAAGACGCTAGTACATCTTTGGTTTAAGAGACATACTAACGACCTTCACTCAAGTTCATACGCATAAAATAATCATGCCACAAAATACGGATTACAAAAATATCACTTCAGAAAATCCAGCGATAACCACGCCAACAGAAGATAACCCTTACAAAAAAAGGCTGAATGGTTGGGCTGTAGCGCGTGTCGTTACTGAACAGGAAAAAGTAATTGTTTCCCGGTTTCGCAGTCGTGCTGATGCCGAAGGCTATATTCAGCACATCCGTCAGATGATTCCCCATACTGTTTTTGAGCTTTTCTTTGATTGCCAACGGGAAGAAATTATCATGTAAATTTACAAAAGGCAAAAGGCAAGAGGCAAAATTCAAGACAAATATTCTCCTCACTCTCTCAATCTCTTGTCCCAATTGCTAACTTACGAGGCAGCCAGCAGCCCATTATGCTTAAGTAAAGCCTTGGTACTGGGTTCTCGTCCCCGGAAGGTTTTAAAAACATCCATTGGATGCTGACTGCCCCCTAGTGCTAATACCGTATCTCGGTAACGTCTACCAATAGCGTGAATTGCCACTTCATCTTCTAAGCCCGCTTCTTCAAAAGCAGCAAAAACATCAGCACTGAGAACTTCAGCCCACTTATAGCCATAGTATCCAGCGGCATAACCCCCTTCAAAAATATGACCAAAAGCACACAAGAACGCATCCTCCGGTAATGGTGATAACACAGTGGTTAACTTAGCAATCCGGTGTCGCACATCTGTCACAGTTTCCTGACTATTAGGGCAATAGCGATAGTGCAATTCTAAATCAACACTACTAAAATCCAGTTGCCGTAACATAGTTGAACCGCTCATGTAATTACGTGCTGCCAACAATTTTTGGTAATAATGCTCCGGTAATGCTTCCCCTGTTTCATAATGTTTGGCCATACCAAACAAGGTTTGGCGGTCGTAACACCAATTTTCCATAAACTGGCTAGGTAATTCCACCGCATCCCACTCAACATTATTAGTACCTGCTGCTCCCAAATAATCCACCTTAGTCAGCATATGATGTAAGCCATGTCCAAATTCATGGAACAATGTCTCAACCTCATCAAAAGCCATCAAACTAGGATGTCCGTCTACAGGGGGAGTTTGGTTACAAATCAAATAAGCTATGGGTAAGCGGACAGTTGTTAAACCATTTTCTGTGACTTTGCGACGGTGAATGCAAGCATCCATCCAAGCACCACCACGCTTTTCCGCAGGACGACTGTAAGCATCTAAGTAAAAATAGGCAATGGGTTTACCATATTTATCAGCAATTTGGAAATAACGCACATCCTCATGCCAGATTGGGGCTTGGCCATCAGCAGGTGTCACCCTCACACCAAAAAGCCTTTTCACTAGCCCAAATAGCCCATCTAGGACTTGAGGGAGGGGGAAATAGGGAAGTAGTTCCTCAGCAGTAAAAGCAAATTTTTCTTCCCGTTGCCGTTCAGCCCAAAAGCTAATATCCCAATGTTGCAAATTTTCGGCTTCTGCGGCTCCCTTGGCTTTAGCAAAAGCTTTGAGTTTTTCTATATCTTTGACAGCAGCATTATAACTAGCTTGACGGAGTTCTTCTAACAGCTTTTCTACAGAGGGAACATCCTTGGCCATCTTACTAGCCAAACTCAGTTCAGCAAAAGTTTCAAAACCAATTAATTGAGCTAGTTCTTTTCTTAACTCTAAAATTCGTATAATTAAAGGGTTATTATCTAATTCCCCAGAAGATGCCCGAGTAATATAAGCCTTATAGAGTTTTTCACGCAAATCCCTTCGGGTACTGTGCTGCATGAACGGGAAATAGCTAGGAAAATCTAAAGTAATATGCCAAGGTCCATGTTCTGGTGTGGCATTTTCTTCTCCAGCAGCACGAGCAACTTGGGCTGCAAGGCTCAACAAGCTACTTGGTAAGCCATCAACTTCATGCTGGATAGTGAGGATTAAAATAAAGCCTTTAGTCGCATCGAGAACGTGATTAGCAAACCTAGTTGCTAGTTCGGCTAATTCCATCTGGATAGCATTAAAACGCTCTCTATCTTTTCCTTCTAACCCCACACCAGACAATTCTGCATCCCGAATCGCAGCTTCGATGATTCGCTGTTGCGCTGAGTCTAAAGTTTCCCAGTTAGGACTATTACGAATTGTTTTAAAAGCATTGTAAATGGGTTTGCTTTGACCCAGGATATTCATAAACTGAACTACTTGCGGCTGTACCTTTTCATAAGTAACTCGTAGTTCTGGACTATTTTTTACACCCATTAAATGATTCAATATCCCCCAACTCCAATTGAGTCTCTCTGTCAATTTTTCTAGAGGTTCTACTAACCCACTCCAGGTAGGCTGTATATTTGCTTCTAAACCAGCTAATTGCTTCTCCAGTTCTGCTAACAGATAATTAAAAGCTGGTTCGACCTGCTCCGGTTCAATATCCGCAAATTCGGGTAAACCAGAGCTTTGAAGTAGAGGATTCTGATAAATAGTAGCAGTTGCACGCATGGTAGTGAGTTAATAGCCGATAAATTAATTGGGAACAACGATTGATTTTTCTTTATATGACTAATAATTTAGCGTTGCGGCCAAATTTCCCATTGCTAGAATGGCAATCTTGATAAACAGAATACAGAAGTTAGGAGATTAGAATCAATTAAGTGCGTTTTTATACAACAAATGATTAAATCTATCTCTATTCCTATGCCAGTTATACAAAAAGTTGATTCTGATAGCGTAGCGTAGTGTGGCGTAAACCATACTCCTGCAACTTTTAACTACTGAATTATTTTTTGATAGCCCAGGCATATCATCCAGAAGCTAAAAGGAGGATTGTAGCAATTATTTTCCAAATAATTACTTTTATTTTGTCGGGTTTTATGGTGATAATTCACCATAATCAATTTTGACTAGTTAATTAAAGTTATGAAATTTTTACTTTCTGTTTTGCTGACACCTATAGTAATTTTGTTGAGTTCTACTCATGTATTAGCAGAAATTAGAACTAAAACTATTGAGTACAAGCAAGGAAGTACCATGTTAGAAGGATACCTTGCTTATGATGATGCTATTAAGGTCAAGCGTCCTGGTGTATTAGTAGTTCATGAATGGAATGGTTTACAATCCTATGCTAAAAAACGGACCGAACAGTTAGCCAAATTGGGATATGTGGCTTTTGCAGCGGATATTTATGGTCAAGGAATTAGACCAAAAAACATAGAAGAATCAGGCACACAAGCAACTATTTATCGTCAAGACCGGAAATTACTCCGGGAACGGGCTAAAGCTGGGTTACAAGTTTTACAGAATTATCCTTTGACTGATTCTAAACACATTGCAGCTATTGGTTACTGCTTTGGTGGTGGCACAGTCTTGGAATTAGCTCGTAGTGGTGTCAATATTGCGGGTGTAGTCAGTTTTCATGGCAGTCTTGACACACCAGATCCTAACGACGCTAAAAATATTAAAGCTAAAGTATTAGTATTGCATGGCGCAGATGATCCCTTTGTCCCAGAACAGCAAGTGCAAGCTTTTGAAACAGAAATGCGTTTAGGTAATGTCAATTGGCAATTAATATCCTATGGTGGTGCGCTTCATGCTTTCACTAACCCAGAAGCTCAAAATAACCCTAAAGGAGCATTATATAACGCTAGTGCTGATCAACGTTCTTGGCAAGCTATGCGACAGTTTTTTGCAGAAATATTTGGTAAGTAATATAGCAGGAGTCACCGAGTCAGGATTCAGGATTCAGGAGGAAGAAAGAAGAAAGAAACTATTTATTTCCCCTATTCCCTATTCCCTTTTCCCTGTTCCCTATTCTCTCAAAATTATGTCCAATCTTCCACCACTGAATACAGCAACAATTTGGGCAATCATTAACGATACAATTGATGATGATACTGTCAAGAAATTATTATGGTATCACTTAGGTTATCGTTATGATCCTATTACAGACACATGGACTAATAGTGAAGTAGCACCGACATGGAGAGATGAATATCCCCAACCACCAGATTTTATTGATTCTCGTCCAGCAATTATGAAATTAACTCGTTCTATTCCCCAAGAAAATAAACAACTACTCAAACAAAAGCTCGGTTTTAAAGGTTATAAAATTGGTGAATTTGGTCCTCGACAAACTCGCAGAGCCACATCCGCAAATTGGTTATTAAGTTATATGTTAATAACCACTGGTACAATTGAGTAAAGTTGCTAAATATAGCAATTTTTCAAAAATATCCCTGATTTCTCTAGGTAGTTGGGGATATCAACTTTTTAGCTGAATTTCAGGATTAAATTATGGTTTTATGTCTAAATGTTATGGAAATAGCCCGGACTTACCTTGTATTTTTCGGCAAAACTGTGTATATTAATATATTCCACCCTTGCATATAGTAATCTGATCTAATTTGTGCAACTTGTTTTTCAACTAACTACTTTAGGCTTAAAGAGAATAAGAAACGTTGTCACAGATATTTTAGGATTACTACCGTACAACACAAGTCAAGAGATTTATGCTATGATCAACAAATTAATTAATACTAACATTAAGAGTTCCCACGTTTTGCTAACTCCTAATGAGGTAAAGGAAAAATTACCTTTAAATAAAACTGCTGAACATACAATTTTAAAATTCAGACAAGAAATAGAACATATTCTAGATTTTCAAGATCGGCGTAAATTTATTGTGGTTGGACCATGTTCAATTCATGATCCTAAAGCAGCGATAGAATATGGGCAAAAATTGCACGCTTTGGCAGAAAAAGTGCAGGATAAACTGCTGTTAATTATGCGGGTTTATTTTGAGAAACCAAGAACTACTGTCGGTTGGAAAGGATTAATTAATGATCCTGAGATGGATGATTCTTTTAACGTGGAAAAAGGAATATTAATTGCCAGAAACTTATTATTAAAGTTGACGGAATTAGGATTACCAACGGCCACAGAAGCACTAGATCCCATCATACCTCAGTATATCAGCGAATTGATATCTTGGTCAGCAATTGGCGCAAGAACAACTGAATCGCAAACACACCGAGAAATGGCTAGTGGTTTATCTATGCCAGTGGGATTTAAAAATGGTACTGACGGTAATATTCAAGTTGCTGTCAATGCCCTCAAATCAGCAAAAACACCCCATAATTTTCTAGGGATTAATCAAAAAGGGCAAGTGAGCGTATTTCAAACTAGGGGAAATGCTCATGGCCATGTAATTTTGCGTGGTGGAAGTCAGCCTAATTTTGAGGCAGAGAACATTAAATTAGTGGAAGAACAATTAAAAACGGCTAACTTATCACCGAGAATAGTTGTTGATTGTAGTCATGGGAATACTAATAAAGATTACAGATTACAATCTATGGTGTTTGAAAATATTATTCAGCAAATAGTAGATGGTAATAGTTCCATTGTGGGAATGATGCTAGAATCGAATTTGTATGCAGGTAGTCAAGCGATTACAGGAAATCGTGAAGATTTAAAATATGGTGTTTCTGTAACTGATAAATGTATCAATTGGGAAGAAACAGAAAGAATTATTTTGGCTGCTCACGCTAAATTACAGTAAATTTAATTTTACAGTAACCCAGATTTATAACCTGTTTCTAGCCAGTAGTTGCACTTCGCATCAAAGCTCAACTCAACATATATGACTAATATCTGATTTTTGAAATATTACGTATGGTGGACATTGTCGACAATATCATAATTGTGGTGGGCATTGCCCACCCTACTTAATATTTTTCAAATATGATTTGCTATTCAACCCACATTCCGCACCCCAAACTGTTCCAGAGGGAAATTACAGAGATGAAAAATCAAAGTTAGCATAAAAACAGAC
>JAKOGY010000219.1 GCA_028658405.1 Dolichospermum sp. ST_sed8
TGTGATGACGTTATTACCAGCATTTCCAGTTCCATTAATCCCGGCTGTTCCTGTTAGAGTCAGGTTTTCAACGTTAGCAAGAGCCGCAATACTGTAAGTAACACTAGATTGAATGGTATCTGTACCACCGCTGGCAAGTTCTGTAATCGTATCAGTTGTACTATCTACAACATAGATATCGTTACCAGTTCCACCAATCAAGGTATCTATTCCTGTACCACCATTAAGGGTGTTATTAGCAGTGTTACCTGTAATGACGTTATTACCAGCATTTCCAGTCCCGTTAATCGCGGCTGTTCCTGTCAATGTCAGGTTTTCAATGTTGGTTAAAGTGGCAAGAGTAAAGGTGACACTGGATTGAATTGTATCTGTTCCCTCATTGGCATTTTCGGTAATCACATCAGTGGTGGTATCTACAACATAGATATCGTTACCAGTTCCACCAATTAGGGTATCAATACCTGCCAAACCGGAAATTTGATCATTTCCAGCATAACCGTATAGAAGATCATCTCCAGCGGCTCCTTGTAAGATGTCATCTCCAGAAGTACCATCAAGAGAAGCATCAAAGAATAAGGAATAACCAACTGCTGTTGAACCGCTTGGTTGACTAATTTTTAGCTGATAGTTTTGCCCATCTTCTGCGGAATATTGGAGTTTTAGTTCTCCTGTACCAGTTTGAGAAGCGATCGCTGTTGAACTTCCCACTCGGAAAAGTTCCGCTGTGACATTGGAAGTACCAGCAATATTAACAATCACTTGTCCTGGTTTTTGAGTTAGACTTCTGGCACTGGCAAAGTTAAAGAAGTCCGGGGCTATTGTATCAATCCGCAGTCCAGTCACTTGCCGATCATCTAAAATCACCCCTAAATCTTCAGATTTACCGGAACGATTGTTACCCCGTACCCAATCATCGCCATTTGTGACAGTTCCCGGTGCGTCTATAGTCAAGGAGTAGTCGGGGACAACCGTTGTCCCGTTCCCGATAACTTTAATCAAGTATTCTCCAGCAGCTAATCCTGTTAAGGAGACAATTTCTTCTCCAGAACCAATATTAGAAGTAAGTTGCTGTTGTTGACCATTGGCATCAGTGTAACGCAGCAATAAAGATAAACTTTGCCCATTTGCCGGACTGTAATTTACCTTGACGCGATCGCCACTGACTCCAGCTTGATTAATTGTAAAGCGGAACCAGTCTTGATCACTAGCTTGATGAATATTGAGACGGTTAAAGGTATTGCCGTCACCAATCAAAGTATTTAAGTTGTAAGCCGTAGCAGCTAGATCATTAGACTCTGACCAATCTAAGGACCAGTCTGGGGAAGAACCACTACGGTTAGCAGTCCGGCTAATAAAGCCATTGAGGTAATCTTTCCAACCAGTAATCGTAAAGAAAGACTGATAACTACTTAGATAACTACTGTTCAGGGTTGATCCCGGTTCAGGCAGATAAATTGACAGTCCTTGGGTATTGAAGCGGTCAGTTGTATCAGCAATTACTAAATTATCCAGAGCAGTGATTACCAGTTGGGCATTGGTGCGAATCATTTGGGTGATAGCATTATTATTAGCGATCGCTCCCATGTACTGCCCTAAGTCGCGGAACTCTTCATAAGCAAATCCCTGGGCAGCATTACGAGCCGCTTGCAACTTAGTCCAATCACTGGCTGTGGCACTGGTGCTGACACTGGTTGTAAAGGTTTTCAGTGCTGTTGTAAAGGCATTAAATTGAGTTGTATCAGCAGCAGAATGGGTATCCCATCCGTTGCTATCGCCCCCATATTGGTTTTGATAACTCGTGACTATGCTTGAACCCAAAGATGCAGCGGTGACTTGACTGGGATTAGTCAATAAAGCGTTAAAAGCAGTCGTATAGTTATAACCATCTCCCCCTTCCACTTCTTGGGAACCGACAAAGACCCTAGTGTAATCCTTTAAGGCATAGCCCACTTCAGCCATAGCCATTAAGCAAGCATCAAAGGCGAGAACACTAATATTAATGCCTCCTGTCTTGAGCGTATCCAACGCAGTGGCTAGTTCATTGGTCGTGAGGTTATCATCAGTTGTACCATCAGAGTCATCATAGTTGAAACCATAGACTCCACCACCATGATTCCACATCACTAAAGCGTAGTTATTGGCTGGAGCATTAGTTGTTGCCCATTGCACGAAATTGACTAAGGTTGTCGGATTACCAGTATTTTGTTCACCAATGCGTTCAAAGGGAGTAACAACCGTATTGCTGTTAGTATCTGGCCGAATAATTGCCCGCCCCGTATCGCTCCAGGCTGCACTTCCACCCGTTGCGTATGCTGTTCCTTGAGAACTTTGATCCCAAAGAGCCGCAAAATTCATGGTGCTAGGCAAGCGAGAAGCAGCAATCTCCATCTCGTTAATATCTTGAAAAGCATACTCATAAAGATTGCTCGCCGTCATATAAGCCATTACCGTCCAATCATTGCGGTTATTGGGTTGGGTGCTTTGTATGGGGGCATCAATGTTCAGTTGATAGGAGTTGGTGGCAGTACCATTGCCATAAACATGGGCATAATAAGTGCCGGCTGCTAGTCCATTCAGGGAAAGGCTTTCATTATTAGTAATACCTACAGAACTGCTAACCAAGACTTGGCTACCACTTTGCTCTCGATACAGTTGTAACTGCAAGTCACCAAGACTATTTTCAAATTGCAGACTAATCGAGTTAGCATTTGTACCTGTCGCTGTCGTAGTGAATTTGAAATAATCATGATCACTGCTATGGATGGTTGCAGCAATATGACTCACTCCATTCAGCAAATTCAAATTATTCGCAGTGGCAAAACTATTATTGGGTTCTAGGTTATCAGGCGCAACGGATGTATCAGGGGCAAGTACAGAAAGATTATACTGGGCATTGGTCGCACCATTGTAACCATAAACCTGGACTGTGTAAGTACCAGCAACTAACCCATTAAGACTAACTTCTTCAAAGTTTTCTGTACCTTCTGATCTACTAATTTCTTGACCGCTTTGATTATAGAGGATTAGGTCTAAATCTCCTTGTTCGTGGCTAAAATCAATGCGAATCTTGTTAGCTTCTTGTCCAGTCCGTAGAGTCGTAAATTTGAACCAATCCTGATCTGCATTTGTGTGAATAGACAAATTATCAAGAGTCCGGCTACCATCAACGTCTCGTAGATCGTAGGCAGTGCTGCTGGTGTCATTCGCTTCTGCAAAGTCTCCTTGATTGGGGGTTGTAGCAGTATTGAGAGTGAGTGAATAGAGGGCATTAGTTGCACCATTGACTCCACTGACGCGAACATAATAACTACCCGCAGTTAAACCGGCTAAACTGATTTGTTCACTATCATCACTATTATTAAAACTATCAACCAAATAGTTTTGATATTCACTCACAGAAGTATCGGTAGCAAAGGCCTCGAACAGTTCTAACTGTAAATCCCCTAGATTGTTGTCAAAGGTAATGCCAATAAATTGGTCGGTTTCTCCTGTACTACTGAGGTCAAACTTGAACCAGTCCGCATCAGTTGCAGTATGAATAGACAGATTTTCCAGTGGGTTTTGCGTCCGGGGATTACTTACAGTCCTAGTAGGAGTATTAGTTGTTGTGGAATAGGGATTGTAGCCATTGCTATAGGGGTTGTCATCAATGCCTGAATCGGTAGGAAGAGAGCCGTCATTAGAACCACTTCTAGATACTCTGATTCTATCCCGCAAATTGTATGCTTCTGCTGGAGAGTCATTTGGCTCTAGGGCATCTGCCCGTAAAGCTGGTGGACCATCAACCACTAAACTGTAATTAGGATTGGTTGCCCCACTCACTCCCGACACTTTCACGTAGTAAGTTCCTGTTCCTTTACCCGCTAAAGAAATCTCTTCAAAATTGTTACTCGTATCGGCATTGTAAATCTGACCATCAGGACCAATTAATTGTAAAGCCAGATTGCCTGCGGCGTTTTCAAAATTAATCCGTACAGATTGACCTGCAACCGGAGCCGTCGTTAAATCGAATTTAAACCAGTCTATATCTGTACTGGTATGAATGGATAAATCATCTTGACTGACTAGACCATTAATGGTTCTTAAATCATAAGCAGTGGCTTGGGTATCATTGGCTATGTCTGCATCAATGATATCTGCAATGGCAGTTTCAGGAGCATCAATAATCAAGCGATAACTCGGATTAGTGGTGGTGCTAGTCGCTCCAAACACTTTGGCATAGTAAGTTCCCTGGGCTAAATTCTCTAGGGAAACTCGCTCACGGTTAGCGTTAGAGTTTGATGTGTATTCTTGACCATTGGCACCAATGACCAATAAACTCAAATCACCCAAATTATTGTCAAATTCAATACTAACTGCATCACCGGCTCTACCTTGACCAACAGTGGTGAACTTAAACCAATCCTCATCTCCGGCAACATGAATTGAGAAATTTTCACGGATGAGTTGTCCCTGTAATTCTCGCAGGTCTTGAGCCGTTGCTTGGGTATCATTGGATTCGGCCGCATCACCTGCTGCCGTATTATCATCAGGTGCATTAATTGTCAAATCATAAGTTGGGTTAGTTGCACCATTGTAGCCAAATACCTTTAACAGATAGCTTCCAGCCGCTAGACCATTGAGATCAACCAATTCATAATCGTTAACTGAGTCAGAACTACGCAAAAGAGTTGTTCCCGTTGCGTCATAAAGTTCTAAGTCAATATCGCCCAGATCATGACTAAAGGTAATTCCTGCATTGTTTTCGGCTGTACCAGCGCTGGTAATCGTAAACTTGAACCAATCCTGATCATCTGTAGTAATTGAGAGAGGTTGTGAATTGATGGTGGAAGATTGCCATAAACCATTGATGGTTCGTAAATCTTTCGCAGTTGCGGCGGTATTATTCGTTTCTGCCCAATCTCCCGTACTACCTTGAGGTGGGTTCACAAATAGGCTGTAATTAGGATTAATTGCCCCGTCATAACCATAAACATTCAGGTAATAAGTTCCCGCACTTAGTCCGTCCAGGGAAATCGTTTCTTGATTGTCTATACCAGCAGAACTATTGTGTCAAGGAATAATTGGGATTGGTGGCACTACTATAGCCATAGACTTTAACAAAGTAGTCACCAGCAGCAAATCCCTGCAAACTAATTTGTTCTTCATCTATAACTCCTGCTGAACTAGCTACCTCCACGCCACTGGCGTTATAGAGTCTCATATCTACATCACCAAGACTATGAGTAAAGGCTATTTGGAGGAAATTTCCCTCACCACCTGTGGACCCCAACCGGAATTTAAACCAGTCTTGATCACTAGAACCGATAGAGAGGTTGTCCCATTGACTAATACCGCTAATTAAACCAAAATCTTTAGCCGTTAGTTGAGTATTATTTGGTTCAAATTGATCGCCTGTAATTGTTACTGTCGGTAGATCAGTTTCTAAGCTATAGGTATTGATTGCGCCGCTATAGCCATAGACTTGAATGAAGTAGTCACCGGCAGCAAGTCCATCTAAAGAAATTAATTCCTGATCACCTGTTGTTGCAGAGTCTGTAATATAGGTTCCATCTTCCTGATAGAGGGCTAGGTCTAGGTCTCCTAAACTACCGGTAAAGTCAGTTTCGACATAGTTGCTGCTTGTCCCATCTGTGAGCAAAGTAATCTTAAACCAATCTTCATCGCTGCCACTGTCAATGTTGAGATCACTCAAATATTGACTAACTGAGCCTAGTGAGGTAGCAGTGCTTTGTTCATTATTAGATTCGTAGCTATCGGGAATAATTCCAGCAGGAATATAATAGGGCGCGTTGATATTTAATTCGTACGCAGCGTCGTAATATTCGCCGTAATATTCGTCGTAATATTCGCCGTAATATTCGTCGTATAAGGAAATGCCGTCATAATAGTCTGAGACAACAGCGGTGTAATACCCTGGAGCTAATCCTGTTAGATAAAGAGTTTCTCCTTCACCGCTGAATCCAGTATCGGCTGAGGTTATGTAATTACCAAATTCATCACCTAATGTCAGAACTATATCTACTAGACTGCTATAGTTATAGACATTGATATAGTCAGAGCTTGTCCCTGTTGCCCCTATTTGGAAACTCCATGTATCACTACTATCCCAATAGCTCAAATAATCATACCAAGAGCGATATCCTTCTACGAAACCAATTCCTATGGATGATTGTTCTATGGAAAGGGTTGTTCCATCTATAGTAATCAGTTTTTGGTCATTCTCATTGTGAATACGAGCTAAATCACTACTGCTTAAATTCACCCCGCGCACAATGGCTGAGAAGAGTTCCCCCTCATCCCCTGGTGTATCTTGGCTCTTGACGTGGGCATCAACAAAATGCCCAATTTCCTCTAATAAAACGGCATTAATCGCTTCTAGTGTCGCATTTGCGAGAAAACTATCTGCGAGATAAATTTTGTTTGTACTACTGGCATAAGCTCCGTTGGCATTTCCCAGAATGTCACTATTAATAACTTCAATTTCTGGTAGTTGACTAAAATCCCGATTTTGCCATTCAGAACGCAGAGTTTGAGCGATGGACTGGTTGTATTCGCTACCAAAAATATTATCGAAGCTATTCCAGAATGTATCCAAATCTGCAAAGCGAGCAATCCCATCATGAATAGAGTTTATACTGTAAGGAAAACTATTGTTCATAACTTTTAAATGCACTGACTGAACGTATAAGTATATACTACATATAATGCCTAATCATATATATTGTCAAGGTAATATATATCAAAAAAACTTATCTACAATCTTCTTAACCGAGATTCAGCCATTTTACTGGCATATATTTCTGGCAATTCTTTGGTTAATTGGTGCTATATTATACTCAGCATGGCTGAATCATTTGATTCTGCAGTAAGGGTTTAGCAGTGCTAAACCCCTACACATCTGGGTTTTTCGTAATATTACAAAAATCCATTTCCCATCTGTGTTTAGTATATATATTCATTTAAAGAAAATGGTTTTCTCGGGTTTTTTATGCCAAGTTTTGAAAACAACGTCTTTTTTCCATCCAGTGATTATGAAAACTTATGCTTTATCTAATCAAAAACCATATAAATTTATGATTGCATTTTGATTGAATCAATTTCATTCACGGATATTGTGTTTAAGTAGCGTCATAATATCAGCTTCTTTAGCTTTATTTTCTGATTCTTTGCCAAAAAAATCCCCATCTAAATCTAATGATTATAGATAGGGATTATTCAAACTCTTAAACCGTAACCGTAGTAAAGTTGGTTAAGCTCAGAGTGCCAGTTAAGCCTGTTACCTCAATGATTGCATCAGTAGTAGCACTAAAACCTGCGGTAGCATCATTAATAGCCACAAAGGTACGGCTACCAAAGGTGAATTGAGCAGCAGCATTAGCACCAAAATTAACAGTAGTTAATTTGGCTGTAATGCCTGTTGGATCAAATGTTGTCACATTTCCTGCATTAGAAAATACGGAGCGTGCAGTCGCAATCAGAAATAAATCATTACCAGCAGCAGCATTGAAGTCGGTAATTACATCAAGGCTATTGAAGACGGAATTAGCTAAATTGCGGTAGTCAAAACGATCAATTCCCGTTCCCCCAATTAAGGTATCAATTCCTGCACCACCAATGAGAATATCGTTACCAGCACCACCATTAAGGAATTCAGAACCTTTAACTATTAGGCTACCTCCGCTTTTAGTGGCGATCGCACCTCCACCTCTTTCTGTATTTGCTCCTGTGCCATTATTACTGTTAAACTTGGAATTAATGACTGTGGTATTGGCTTGAAAGCCACTAAAAATAGCACCACCACCGTAATCAGCAACGTTATTATTAAGTTGACAATTTTCTACTATTAAAACAGTGCTATTATTAGTTTTAATTCCTGCCCCTGCACCATTTTCAGTATTACCAATAACTCGACCATTAGTAATTATTAAATTGCGAAATGTTGCTTGTAATGCTTGAATTTCAAATACTCGACTGGCGTTATTACCACTAATCTTTAAATTAGCCGCAGCCGCACCATCAAAAATAAGGTTTTTATTAACAGTTAATTGTCCACTGCTTAGGGTAATAGTTTGATTAGTAAGACTAGATGCAAAGGCAATTGTGTCTCCGGCTAAGGCATTAGCGATCGCTTGTCTTAAAGAACCAGCACCGCTATCATTAGTATTAGTAACTGTAATTATCATGGAATTATCCTCAATTTATTATTAAAATTTCATCTGATATAAATATGATCAAAACTTACTTATTGTTAAAATGCTATAGTAATTTTACTTAATATTGTTATTATAGATAATTGGTGCAAGCAGGATGCCTACACCACAAGATTCTTCGGTGATTTGATAATAAAAATCAACCGGGAGGCCAGGACATAGAACGACCGCCAAGGATGTGTATATGTAGGTGATATACGGTTTGACCGCCATCAGCACCAGTATTCATAACTACACGATAACCGTTTTCTAGTCCCGCTATTTCTGCAACTTGCTTCACCACTAATAAAAGATGTCCTAAAAGTGCTGCATCTTCAGGTTCAGCGGTAGCTAGGTTGACTATGGGTTTTTTGGGAATAACAAGGATGTGAACTGGTGCTTGGGGGTTAACATCTTTAAATGCCAGGGCTAAATCGTCTTCATAAACAATGTTTGCGGGGATTTCTTTACGAATGATTTTGCTAAAAATTGTTTCCGTGGTTTGAGTCATGGGGTTTTATTTACTCATTTATTACAAATTTTAGATCATGGTTGGATCTGAAAACAACCATAGTGAATACTTGTATCCACCCTAACATCCGAGTCTGGCTTTAATTTCCTGCGCTAAATCGTGCAAAGCTATTTCTATTTGTTCACCACTTTGTAAATCTTTCAATGATGATTTTTGTGCTGCGGCCTCTTCCTCACCAATAATTACACAAAATCTACTTCCTTGTTTATCGGCGGCTTGAAATTGTTTACCTAAAGGACGTTTTTCAAAATTAGTAATTACATTAATTCCAGCCTGTCTTAATTGTTGTGATATTTGTAAATAAATAGGCATTAAATCTTCTTGCATATTTACTACTACCACCTGACGGGATGACGAAATAGTCTAAAAAGCTTATCAGATGGAGATTGTACCGATTTATGGTAAAAAAGATAGATAT
>JAKOGY010000021.1 GCA_028658405.1 Dolichospermum sp. ST_sed8
CTCACCCGTCCGCCACTAAATCCCTAAAGATTCCGTTCGACTTGTATGTGTTAAGCATACCGCCAGCGTTCATCCTGAGCCAGGATCAAACTCTCCATTTTGGTTCGTCTGTTATAAGCTCTTTCAACCGTTTTTACAACCACGGTCAGGTTATTTTCTTTTTCTGACGCAGGGTACTTGTTGTATTCTGGCTTTCAAACTATAATATTTTCAAGGTTCGGTGTGACTTTTGGCGTTGCTTTTGTCTCGCTTCGCTTCAGGCACTTATTTAATATATCGAATCTCCTTTGGTTTGTCAACTACTTTTTCAATCTTTTTTGAAGATTGTTTTTTATTCGCCTGAAAACTGCTCACAATGCTGGGTTTAGTCCACAATGGGTGAGGAATTGTTGACTCAAGGAAGAGTAGATAGTGAATTTTCAGTCGGTAATAGCGATATTGCATCAGTTTTGGGGACAGCGTGGGTGCTTGATTGCCCAGCCCTATGATATGGAAAAGGGCGCTGGTACGAAGAATCCCCATACTTTTCTAAGGGCTTTGGGTCCTGAGCCTTGGTCTGTAGCTTATGTTGAACCTTGTCGTCGTCCTACTGATGGACGTTACGGGGAAAATCCAAATCGGTTTCAACATTATTATCAATACCAAGTTTTGATTAAGCCATCACCAGATAATATCCAGGAAATTTATCTTGATTCTTTACGGGCGTTAGGAATTTGTCCTGAAGACCACGATATTCGGTTTGTGGAGGATAACTGGGAAGATGCGACGGTGGGAGCTTGGGGTACTGGCTGGGAAGTCTGGTTAGATGGGATGGAAATTACTCAATTTACCTATTTCCAGCAATGTGGAGGTATTGATTGCCGTCCTGTATCTATTGAGATTACTTATGGTTTGGAGCGATTGGTGATGTATCTCCAGCAAGTGGAGGCAATTACTAAGATTCAATGGACAGATGACATTACTTATGGTGATGTTCATCTTCAGGGTGAAATTGAGCAGTGTACTTATAATTTTGAAGCGTCAAATCCTGAGATGCTGCTGACGCTGTTTGGTTTATATGAGCAGGAAGCTACTCAATTAACAGAACGAGGTTTGGTTTTACCTAGTTTGGACTATGTGATTAAGTGTTCTCATGCTTTTAATTTGCTCGATGCTAGAGGGGTGATTTCGGTGACGGAACGCACTCGTTATATTACTAGGATTCGGCATTTGGCTAAGAAAGTAGCTCATTTATATGTTGAGCAAAGGGAAAAGTTGGGTTTTCCGTTGCTGAAAACTACTGTTGGTACGAAATAGAAATCTGATCTAGCGTTACCAGCCTTAAAACTGGTAACGTATAACGTATATAGTGTTTGTTGATAGCGTAGTGTGGTGTAATCCATAACAGTCTTTTCGTGAAGGTTAGTAGGGGCGTATAACAATACGCCCGTACAGCAATACGTCCGTACAGCAATACGTCCGTATAGAAATCAGTAGAAATGTATAGCAATACGCCACTACTGAACCACGAAGGAGCAAAGGACACGAAGGAGTGCTATTCGTTGTGAGTGAATCACGATGTAAGGGAAAAATTAGCTATTACCAATTCCCTCGGGTACATTTTTTCTGTTATCTATACTACAATAGGGATTATTTTAAAATTTCATGAAGAAATATCAATAGTTTTGGCAAAATAGTGATCATGTCTAATCAACATTCTACTGAAACTTTATCTACTCAAACAAAAGAATGTAGAGACGTTCCATGGAACGTCTCCACAATTGCCCCAGGGAAAGTAATGCGGGGTGCGGGTGTGTTGTCAACTGTTGCAGGTGAAGTAGCTAAGTTAGGAAGTCGTCCGTTAATTATTGCTGGAAATCAGACTCTCAATTTTAGTCAGGAGAGTTTACAACCTCTTTTCCAATCTCAACAATTACATCCTGTCTTAGTTTCTTATGGTGCTGATTGTTGTGAAGCTAGTTTGAAGGCTTTACGCAAAGCCGCCAAGGAACATAAGACTGATATGATTATCGGTATTGGTGGTGGCAAAGCTTTAGATACGGCTAAGTTAGTCGCCCACCAATTAACATTACCCATTGTCACAATTCCCACTTCTGCGGCTACCTGTGCAGCCTGGACAGCCCTTTCTAATGTCTATTCGGCTATGGGAGCGTTTTTGTATGATGTGGCTTTATCTCGCTGTCCTGATTTGCTGATTTTGGATTATGATTTAATTCAGACTGCACCCCAACGGACTTTAGTGGCAGGTATTGGAGATGCGATCGCTAAATGGTACGAAGCATCTGTGAGTAGTGGACACTCAGAGCAGACTTTAATTATAGCCGCAGTCCAACAAGCGCGAGTTTTAAGAGATATTTTATTACAAAAGTCTGCTTCTGCGTTAGAGTCTCCCGGTAGTGAAGTTTGGCAAGAAGTTGTAGACGCAACTGTACTTCTAGCGGGGGTAATTGGGGGACTTGGTGGGGCGCAATGTCGCACAGTTGCGGCTCATGCAGTTCATAATGGCTTAACCCATATTTCTGGACATGGTAGTATTCACGGGGAAAAGGTCGCTTATGGTATTCTGGTACAACTGCGGTTAGAAGAAATGATCCAGGGAAATCAACTAGCAGCGTCAGCAAGACAACAATTGTTGAAGTTCTATGACCTTATTGGACTACCCCAAAAATTAGCAGATTTAGGATTGGGTAATATCACTCTGGTTGAGTTACAAACAGCAGCAGAAATTAGTTTAGAACCTAATTCTGATATCCATCGTTTACCTTTTAATGTAGCCTTGGAACAATTGATGGCCGCAATGGTTTCTACTACTGCACCAAGTCAATTAAAATTTAAAAGTTAAAAATGGGTAATGGGTAATTGGAGATAGAAAGCAAAAGCTGATTTTTCCTATTCCCTGTTCCCTGTTCCCTATTTTGAGGTGAAAGAATGAGTTTGAGTTGGATTACTCCCGCAGAACGGATACGAAAATTACCGCCTTATGTGTTTGCTCGTTTGGATGAATTAAAGGCTAAGGCTAGAGAACAGGGACTAGATTTAATTGATTTGGGTATGGGAAATCCTGATGGTCCCACACCACAGCCTGTAATAGATGCCGCAATTGCAGCTTTGCAAAATCCGGCTAATCACGGTTATCCACCTTTTGAAGGAACTGCTAGTTTCCGTAAAGCTATTACTCAATGGTATCATCGCCGTTATGGTGTGGTTTTAGATCCTGATAGTGAGGCTTTACCTTTACTCGGTTCTAAGGAAGGTTTGGGGCATTTAGCGATCGCCTATATTAATCCTGGTGATACTGTATTAGTACCTTCACCATCTTACCCTGTGCATTTTCGTGGACCGATTATTGCTGGGGGAGTGATTCACAATTTAATTCTTAAAGAAGAAAATAACTGGTTAATTGATTTAGCAGCTATTCCTGACGAAGTGGCAAGAAAAGCCAAAATTCTCTATTTTAATTATCCTAGTAATCCTACCGCAGCCACAGCCCCCCGTGAATTTTTTGAGGAAATTGTGGCGTTTGCACACAAATATGAAATTCTTTTAGTCCATGATTTATGTTATGCAGAATTAGCTTTTGATGGTTATCAACCTACTAGCTTATTAGAAATTCCTGGTGCAAAGGAGATTGGTGTAGAGTTTCACACTCTCTCTAAAACCTATAATATGGCAGGTTGGCGGGTTGGGTTTGTTGTTGGCAACCGTCACGTTATCCAAGGTTTGCGGACACTAAAAACTAATTTAGATTATGGCATTTTTTCGGCTTTGCAAACTGCGGCAGAAACAGCTTTGCAACTTCCTGATAGTTATTTACATGAAGTGCAGCAACGTTACCGCACTCGTCGAGATTTTTTAATTGATGGTTTGGGTAAGTTGGGGTGGAATATTCCCAAAACTGAAGCAACTATGTATTTGTGGATAAAATGTCCTGTGGGGATGAATTCCACAGATTTTGCTTTGCACGTTCTCCAGCAAACGGGTGTGGTTCTGACTCCTGGTAATGCCTTTGGTGTGGGTGGTGAAGGCTATGTGAGAATTAGTTTAATTGCAGATTGCGATCGCTTGGCTGAAGCTTTACAAAGATTCAAGGAAGCAGGAATTTGCTATCAATAGGAAGTTTCTGTATACCTAAATTGATATTTAGTTCCACCAACACCATAATTTTAACTATTTTTCGGTCTTCTTAATGGCTGAGAATTAATCGGACCAAGAATTTGATTTAAACCCCGTAATTGTTCAGCCGTACCCATGCAAATTAAGGTATCTCCTGACATTAAAACCGTATCTCCAGTTGGTCCACCAATGAGATTACCATCAAGGCGGCGAATAGCGAGAACTAATGCTCCTGATTGCGATCGCAATTTGGCTCTTTGTAAAGTTTGACCTACATAGGGACATCTATCCGGATCTAGTAAAAATTCTTCCATATATAATTGACGGTCTGCACCCGAGAGAATCCCATCCACAAAGTCTAAAATTTGAGGTCTGAGGGCTGCTGCTGCCATGCGTTTACCGCCAGTAATATATGGTGAAATTACGGCATCTGCGCCACCACGTTGTAATTTTTGTACCGCTTCTTCTGTACTAGCGCGAGCGATCGCTCTAATTTCTGGATTCAGAGTTTTTGCTGATAAAACAGTATATAAATTTTCCGCATCCGAAGGTAAAGCCGCCACAATACAAATTGCTTTGACAATGCCAACTTTTAACAAAGAATCATCTAATGTGGCATCACCTTGAAAAACAGTGTAACCAATTTCCTGAGCCTTTTGGACAGATTCAAGTTCCGAATCAATAATCACAAAAGAAACACCTTCAGCCTGAAATTCCTTAGCAATTTGTCGCCCTGTGCGGCTAAATCCACAGATAATATAATGTCCTGATAATGATTGCATTAAACGCCTTTGTTGTCGGAGTCGAATTCCTTCTAAAAAATAGCCTTCAATCACAGCGGCTGTAAATCTATTGACAATATAAGTAAGATTCACCACACCCATTAAAATTAAGACAATGGTAAATAAACGCCCTCGACTACCTAATGGGTGAGTTTCTCCATAACCTACAGTTGCTAAAGTAATCACGGTCATGTAAGCCGCATCTTCCCATTTCCAGCCCTCAACTAAGGAATACCATAAAGTCCCAATTAGGGAAATACCAGCTAAAGCAAGCGCCCCAGCCATTAATTCTTTTTGAATCCGTTGATATTTTTGTTCAAGGGTAGAATACACAGGCAATTAAAAATTAAGAATTAAAAATTAAAAAACTCCTACTCCCTTCCCAATAGAAGAATATGGATTAAATGAACCACGAAGGGACGAAGAACACGAAGGAAGAAAGAAGAAGGAAGAAGGAAGAAGGAAGAAGATAGGTAATCTTATCCTGGGAGGGGAGTAATATCAAGATTGAGAATAAATTTTGCTCATATTTCCCAGAACCTAGTACAGTATTACGATAAAAGCTTTTCAGGAGTAGCGGTAGTGAGCGTGCAAACTCTAATTGAACAAGCCACGAACCTCTCGGAGTCAGGTATTATGCCATCTACACCTTTTGATGTTGATAGCTTTGATGCGGCTGTCATGTCTACTTATGGACGGTTTCCTTTGGCTTTAGAACGGGGTGCTGGTTGCCGTGTTTGGGATAGTCAGGGGAATGAATATCTGGATTTTGTTGCGGGTATTGCCACTTGTACTCTAGGACACGCCCATCCAGTAATGGTAGAGGCTGTAACTAGACAAATCCAAAAATTGCATCATGTTTCTAATTTGTACTATATTCCTGAACAGGGTGAATTAGCTAAATGGATTGTTAATCATTCCTGTGCAGATAGAGTATTTTTCTGCAATTCTGGTGCTGAAGCTAACGAGGCAGCAATTAAACTAGCGCGGAAATATGCCCACACTGTCCTAGAAATTGCCCACCCGATCATTTTAACTGCCCATGCCAGTTTTCACGGACGGACTTTAGCCACCGTTACCGCGACTGGACAACCAAAATATCAAAAGCATTTTGATCCTTTAGTTCCTGGTTTCCATTATGTAAATTACAACGATATTAGAGCAGTGGAAGCCGCTGTTACTGAATTAGATGAGGGTAATTATCGGGTCGGGGCAATTTTAATTGAACCATTGCAGGGGGAAGGTGGCGTTCGTCCTGGGGATGTTGCTTACTTTAAGCGGTTACGAGAGATTTGCAACGAAACAGGCATTTTGTTGATTTTCGACGAAGTGCAGGTTGGTATGGGACGCAGTGGCAAATTATGGGGTTATGAACATTTGGGAGTAGAACCAGATATTTTCACCAGTGCGAAAGGTTTGGGCGGTGGTATTCCCATCGGTGCGATGATGAGTAAGAAATTTTGTGATATTTTCCAACCAGGAGAACACGCAAGTACATTTGGCGGTAATCCCTTTGTTTGTGGTGTGGCGCTGAGTGTTTGTGAGACTTTGGAAAAAGAGAATATTTTAGAAAATGTCAGAGAACAGGGCGCACATTTACGAGAAGGATTAAGAGCGATCGCTCGTCAATATCCTCAGCATATCTCAGAAGTGCGTGGTTGGGGTTTAATCAGCGGTATGGAAATCAAAGCCGATATTCCTTTAACAGCGCCTGAAGTTGTCAAAGCTGCTATGGCGGAAGGTTTATTACTTGTTCCCGCAGGTCCAAAAGTAGTGCGGTTTGTTCCCCCTCTCATTGTCACAGAGGCAGAAATCAAGCAAGCATTAAAAGCTGTAGAAAAAGTATTAGCTAAACTGACAGCATAGGTAATCAAAAATTCGTAATTAGTAATTTAATAATTATCAATTACGAATTTTTTATCTTGATAAATTTAAACAGATCAATTTGGAAGAAATTAATCAAAAAATGCCATAAAATATAAGTAAGGATGTTTTTCAGTAATACATAACAAATTATGCCAGAAACAAAATCTACTCATACAGTCCGCAGAGGCAGAATCTTCCCGGAAATTCAATGGACTCAAGAACAGAAAGCGCAATGGCAGGCTGAACGGGAAACATTGTCTCAAAACTGCAAAATAATTTTTGAGCAGTTACAACCAGAACTAATTAAAACTCACTATAACTGGTACATAGCCATTGAGCCAAATAGTCGTGAATATTTTATTAATGAAGATCCCCTATTAGCCGCACAACAAGCACATCAAAAATACCCAAATGTCAAATTGCACGTTTTCCGAATTAATGAAACTGGAGTATGTGGCAAAATATGAGCTTGGGTAAATTTGCTGACTAGAATAATACTTACTACAAATAAAAGAAAGACTTTTCAAATATTAACAATATCATTCATTATCACATCTGAGGTTAATTATCATGAAATCCAATAAAATATTTAGATTAAGTTCTCTGAGAACTTCCATTCACATAGACGGCTGCAATGTTACCCATTATCAAGAACTTCATAAATTCTCTGCTGAAGCAGAAGCAGTAGCTTTTTTTAATCAAAGTATTCAAGAATTACTCACACATGGTTGGTATGATATCGAATCTATCCCAGCAGAGGAAAATAACAAAGATTTTACTCCAGATGAATTATATGGAATGTTCTTAGAATTAAAAAATCAGGTAGATAAATTTGCCAATACAATTATCAAATCTTATATAAAAATTACTCCAACTTCAACATCAGAAACTAGCTTATGGCAAAGTAAATTTGGTGGGTTACCTTATTTTCCTAAACATCTTGATTATCCCAAAGCCCAAGATTCTACACCCCTTCATCTTTTAGCACAAATCAACTTTTCAGAAACTCCTAAATTAGAAGATTTACCAGAGAAAGGGATTCTTCAGTTTTATATTGAAGCCGGAGGTGAGACAGCCTATGGAATTGAAGAATATCCCCAATTAGCACAAACTACTTTTAGAGTTATTTATTTTCCTGAACCAGATTTGAATATTGATAATCTCCTAGATAATTTTGAGTTTTTACCTCCAGGAATGGGTTTACCATTATCAGATTGTCTAGGTTTGAATTTTGCTATTAAATCAACTCCCATGAGTGCATCAGATTATCGGTTTAGATCCTTAGTTAAAAGCTATTTTCCCATCTTCAAACAAAGTAATTTAACTAAAGCAATGGAAAATTCTTTAGAAGAACTTGCAGATGATTTCATCAATGAGTATGAAGAAAAATATGAGGAATTATTAGGAGGACACCGTTTAGGAGGATATCCCGCATTTGTGCAAAATGATGATCGTGCGGAGTTGCAGGAAGAGGAAGGTTATGATTTTCTGCTATTACAAATGGACTCTGATGATGATCACTCAATTATGTGGGGAGATGAGGGAATTGGCAACTTTTTCATTCAGCCTTCTGCATTGAAACGGTTGGATTTTTCTAAGGTTTTGTACACCTATGCTTGTTGTTGAGAAATGGGTTTCTCTTGATTAAATATCCGATACAAACATCTACCAATTAACACATGACCAAAAAGCGTGAAAGAGCCGACCAAGACAGCCCGTGGAAAGAAATATTAGAAGCATACTTTCCTCAAGCGATGCAATTTTTCTTCCCGGAAACAGCCGCATTAATTAACTGGGAAATACCCCACGAATTTCTAGATAAAGAATTTCAACAAATAGCCCGCAAAGCCAAACAAGGCAGAAGATATGCAGATAAATTAGTCAAAGTGTGGCAACACCAGGGAGAAGAAATTTGGCTATTGATACACATAGAAATTCAAGCAAAAGCAGAAGAAATCTTTCCCGAAAGAATGTTTTCCTACAACCTGCGGATTTTCGACTGTTTTGGCAAACCTGCCATTAGTCTCGCTATTTTATGCGATTCAGATCCTAAATGGCGACCAAAGCAATACAGTTATAATTATCCTGATACCAGATTAAACTTTGAATTTGGCACAGTCAAACTGCTAGATTATCAAAACCGTTGGCAAGAATTAGAAGCCAGCAATAATCCTTTTGCAACGGTGGTAATGGCACATTTGAAGACACAACAAACTAGCAAAAAACCTCAAGAACGAAAAACCTGGAAATTTAGCTTAATTCGCCGGTTGTATGCACAAGGATTGCAAGAAAAGGATATTCGTAACCTTTACCACTTTATAGATTGGGTTATGATATTACCAAAAGCATTAGAAGCGGAGTTTTGGCAAGATTTTAAACAATTTGAACAGGAGCAAACTATGACATATATTACTACAGGTGAGCGCATTGGCTACGAGCGCGGAATAGCAGAAGGTGAACAAAATATTGTGATCCGACTACTACAAAAACGGGTGGGAAGTTTACCAGAAGAAATTAGGAAGAAAATTCAAACTCTTTCTTTAAATCAGCTAGAATCACTTGGTGAGGCGTTACTAGATTTTACAGCTATTGAGGATTTGTTTAACTGGTTAGACTCTTATCAGTAAAAATATGTAATGCGGGCATATTGCCCGCAAAAATTATACAAATTAAATAAAGTACAGCTTAATATTATCTCTGATATTGCAAAGATATTGCAAAGATATTGCATAAGCATTGCAAAAAGCAAAGACATTAATATATCATCACTTATTAATATGTGGTGTACCAGCAAAGATGATAACGTTAATAAAAAGAATATTAATAGCATCTGTAGTTTATTTAACTTATGCTTTATTTGGTCATACTATAGCTAATGCCGATATCAATGTTAATGTTGATTCATCAGAGATAGAACAAGTTACATCAGTTTCTCAATTAAGAGATGTAGAACCCACAGATTGGGCATTTCAGGCTTTACAATCTCTAGTAGAACGATATGCTTGTATTGCTGGATATCCCAATGGAACTTTCCGAGGAAATCGGGCTTTAACTCGCTATGAATTCGCTGCTGGGTTAAATGCTTGTTTAGATAGAGTTAATGAATTGATAGCTACAAGCACCAGTAACGCAGTCAATAAAGAAGATTTTAGTAAATTACAAAAATTAGGAGAAGAATTTGCTGCTGAATTAGCCACACTTCGGGGAAAAGTAGATATTTTAGAGGCAAAAACCACAGAACTAGAAGCAAATCAATTTTCGACAACTACCAAACTATTTGGACAAGCAATTTTTGGTATTCAGGGACGGAGTGAAAATAGTGGAGATTTATCACCCAAAGATGGAATTAAAGAAACAAGAGACAACGGGACAAAAATCAACGTTATTAGTAATCTGCAACTAACACTACTTACCCAATTTAAAAACCGCAGCTTTTTACTAACAGGATTACAAGCTGGTAATGGGGGTACAGCTAGTTTCAATGCCCCCCGAATCACCAACGATACCCGATTAGCTTATGAAGGTAATACAGATAATAGCTTAGTTTTAACTGACCTCAATTATCGGTTTTTAGTAGATGATAAAGTAGCAGTAATAGTTGGTCCAGCAGGGGTTAATCCTATCAACACTTTTCGGGGAGCAAACCGGATAGAAAGTGCGGGTAAAGGTCCCATTTCTGCCTTTGCTCAACGTAACCCAATTTTAGCAATTGGTAATGGTACAGGTGGTTTGGGATTTGATTGGCAAATGAATAAACGAATTAGTTTGCAAGCAGTTTATACAGCCAGTAAACCCGCCGATAGTAGCCAAAATGCAGGATTATTTAATGGCGGAAATGCCACCGGAGTGCAATTAAATCTTGCCCCTACTAATAACATTGATTTAGCACTAAATTATATTAATTCCTACTCGACTACAGGATTGTTAGGAACTGGAGTGGGTGATGATTTATTGGCTTATACACCTACTTCTACTAGTCCCCTAACAACTGATGCTTTTGGTGCTACTGCATCTTGGCAGGTTAATCCTAAGTTAACAATTGGTGGTTGGGGTGGTTTTACTACTTCTCACATACCGGGACAATCAGGGAGTGTAAAAACTAATAATTGGATGGCTTTTCTTAACTTTCCTGATTTATTGGAAAAAGGAAATTTGGGGGGGATTTATGTAGGACAACCTCCGAAAATTGCTAGTAGTGATTTACCAATAGGGAATAATCTTCCAGGTATTCTCAAAGATTCTCTTGGTAATGCTGGAGGACAACCAGGAACTACTACTCATGTAGAAGCTTTTTATCGTTATCGAATGTCAAATAATATTAATATTACTCCTGGTGTAATCTTGATATTTGAGCCAAGACATAGCCCGAATAGTGACATGATTACCATTGGTGTTTTAAGAACAACTTTTAGTTTCTAGAAATACACTAATCCTAAATAATTTCTAGAAAATATTAAGAGAACTCCACAAAAAAAATGAACTGCTTGCAGCAGCGCTTCGCTATCCAATGGTATCTTGTATCTTGCCCGTCCTTGTATTATTAGCGGGCAAGATGCCCGCACTACAAGAAATTTTGGGATATTTTTTAAATTGGAAGTCTCTCAGCAACGTAGGGTGGGCATTGCCCACATTAAACTGGTTTTGGTGGAAAATGCCCACATTAGACTGGTTTTGGTGGGCAATGCCCACCCTACGTATAGGTTAAAAATTAAACAATTAAAATCTAAGGTTTTGCATAATAGGAGTTGTAAAAAAATGTGGACTAAATCTATTAGTAATATTTTAGGAATGGGAATATTTGGCAGTTGTTTTTTAGCTGCTAGTTTACCTGTTCAAGCGCAAATTATGATTCAAGGTGGTAATCTGGCTGGAAATCTGAATTATAACTATGACAATCCCATAGTCCCTATTGCTAATAGATTAACAGGCTTAGATGTTAACTCATTTAACTTAGAAACTGACATTGGTAGAATATCTAATTTTCAAGGTACTGGACAATTAAAAGAAGTTAGTAATTTAGCAGGTATTCTCCAAAATGGTCAACCGACAATTGGGACTTTATCTGGTTTAATAACTGGGAGATCACAAACTGCTGATGGTAATTCTCTACTTTTTAATAATACGCCTATAACTATCAATGGTGTTGTCTCTTCTCTTCAGAAGATTAATAACTTTACCCAAGCCGGAAATATCGCCATTACTGGTGGCCAGATCGATACTAATTTACTCACAAATATAACTCAACCTGGAGCATTTAATTTTGGGACAAATTTGACAAACCTTGGTGTATTATCAAATCTAGGGAGAACAGCCACAGAGCAGTTTAACTTACCTCAATTAGGCTTGAATCCCCAAGTTATTCAATCATTAACTAATAATCTCAACTCCGGGAGAGTTGGTTCTCCTGGGTTGATAACAACTCCTGGACTACCTTCGAGAATTTACCCCGGTTTAACAGCGCCCAGAAGATAAAGTTAAATCAACTATAATTTGATAAACTTACAGTATTTTATTGTACAACAGTATAACTGAGTTTATTAATTACAGAAAATGCCGCAAGATTTAACTTTAATCCATAGCTTACTTCTGTTCAGCACCGCATTTATTGCCGGTGGACTCAATGCTGTGGCGGGTGGTGGTAGTTTTATTACATTTCCTACTTTGATATTTACGGGTATAGCACCAATTAATGCTAATGCTACAAATAATACTGCTTTGTGGATAGCATCTATAGCTAGTGCGAGGGCGTATCGTCAAGATTTGAATATCGAAAAACGGCAATTATTATTACTAGCTGGCACAAGTTTAGTTGGTGGTATCATCGGTTCTGTAGCTTTATTATATACATCACCGGATGTATTTAAAAAGATGTTGCCCTATTTGTTACTATCTGCAACCTTGATATTTACATTTAGTGAATCTCTGAAAAACTGGCTGCAAGTTCAGAATAAAAATGATACTTCTGCACCTCCACCTTTATTTATGCTCCTTATTTCTCAATTGCTAATCTCTATATATGGTGGGTTTTTCGGTGCGGGTGTAGGCATTTTAATGTTAGCAACTTTAACTTTTTTAGGTATTAAAAATATTCACTCTATTAATGCTTTTAAAACCTTGTTAGGTAGTTGTATTAATGGTGTGGCAATTATTCCTTTCATGTTCGCTAATTTGATCGCTTGGCATCAAGTTATTATCATGGCGGTTGGTGGTTCTTTGGGTGGTTATTTATGCGCTCATTTTGCCCGCAGACTAGAACCCAGCTTGGTGCGAAAATTCGTGATTGTGGTAGCTTTTGGTATGACTACTTACTTTTTTATTCATGGCTAAGTAGGTAAATACAATTATACTCAAAACGGCTTATCTGTTGCCTTCCACAACCGTCAGGGAATAAATTCCCTGTCTCATAGCTCAAGTCCGTTAAAACGGACTAATCCAGCAGATTTCGCTCTAATAAGATACAAAATTGAATTATGAAACTCTTGTAGTGCGGGCATCTTGCCCGCTATAAGCTATAAGTAGGTAAACAAAATAAAAATAAGGGGTATTGCGTTTTGTAAAATGGCTGAAACTCAACCAGAATATCGCATTAAGACAACTTTACATACCGTTACATAAGTTTGATTTTTTTGATTCACTCTGTCCAAATATTAATTAAATATAAAACTATTGATTTTGTGACTTTGATTACAGTTTTTTCTATTTGGTAACGCTTGAATGGGAGAATAGCTTATTTTTCCACAAGAATAAACAAGAGTATCTCAAGGATTACACTATAGGGATCACTGCTAATCCCAGAAAAGTTATATCTAAAGTAAATTTATATATCCCAGGCATGATGATAATAATTATCAGGTTTAAGATAATAACAAAGGATATCAACTTTTTGACATTCACAATAATTAAACAGTTTTTTTCAGGTTCTCTAAAAATTTATTAACTTCAGGGATTTTAAAATGCAAGTATCACAAAAGATTCACTGCCCAAATTGCGGTAGTGCTGCTGAACGTCACTATATTACTGATAGTCAAGTTACACGGACACAATGCCCTAGTTGCGATTATTTGATGATTACTTGCACTCGCACTGGTAAAGTCATTGAGGCTTATGCACCAGGTATTTATGCTAAAAGTCGTTAGTTATTAGTCATTGGTCAGTTGAAAGTAAAAAACTACCAATTACCAATTACCAATTACCAATTACCTTTTAGTTGTTCTTAATTGTCCACAAGCAGCGTCAGCTTCTAAGCCACGGGAATAACGGACACTAACTGCTGTATTTTGTTGTTGAAGAACGTTAACAAACGCTTCTATTCTGTCGCGGGTTGGTCTTTTGTAATCTACTTCCTCAATGGGATTGTAGGGAATTAAGTTAACGTGACTTTGAAATCCGCGCAGACGTTTTGATAGTTCTAAAGCGTGTTCGGGTAAATCGTTGACTCCAGCCAGAAGAATGTATTCAAAGGTAACTCTCCGTCCAGTTATTTCTACGTATTCTCGACATTCTGCCAGTAAGTCTTCTATGGGGTAGGGTTTGGCGCTGGGAATAAGTTGTTCTCGCAATGCTTGGTTGGGTGCGTGGAGACTCACAGCTAGGGTAATTTGCAGTTGGTGTTCTGCAACTTCCAAAATTCTATCGCGGATGCCTACCGTAGATAGTGTCAGCGATCGCGCACCAATTCCGATATCTTGATTAATGGATTTAATTGCTAAAATCACATTTTCTGTATTCAACAGTGGTTCACCCATGCCCATGAATACTACATTGCTCACCCGTTCTTGAAAATCTTCTTGCACAGTTAGCACTTGATCAACAATTTCTGCACGGCTAAGATTACGCTTGTAACCACCTTTACCAGTAGCACAGAAATCACAAGCCATTGGACAGCCGACTTGAGTAGAAACACAGACAGTTAAACGTTTATCGCTAGGAATACCCACAGTTTCGACAATTTCTCCGTCGTCCAATTTGAGGAGATATTTGACTGTATCGTCGGGGGCAACAGAACGGTAATGTAGAGATGAACGGCCTATGGGAATATCTGCAACTTCTGAGCGCCAATTTTTGGGAAATACAGAAATATCAGCGAGCGATCGCACGCCTTTATTATAGATCGAATCATGCAATTGTTTACCCCTGTATCCGGGTTGTCCCTGCTGCTGTACCCAAGCAGTTAACTCCGTTACCGAAGCACCAAGCAGGGGAGGGAGAAGTTCGGATTTTGAGGAGTTAGGTGAATCTACCTGAGATACAAGCGGCGTAGCAGACATAAGAAATTACACATTGATGCTAATTTTCTATTTTACTATTTTTATGGCTATTTTTCCAATTTTGTTTTTTGCACACCGAGACGCAGAGGGAGGAAGGGGTTAAGCAAGTTTTGACACTCTCACTGGCTTTAGCCGCAGGATTCGCTTATATCTCAGGTCTAAAGACACGCTTGCTTTACGCTTGCCGGATGCTCTTGTAAGGTAATGATTGTAACTTCTGGTGGACAAAATAACCGTCCTGGGTAATAAGTTCCTAAGCCCCGATTTACATATAATTGATTATGTCCTACTTGATGTAAACCCTCAGACCATTCCCAGTGGCGTAATACAGAATGGGTTTTCCGTAAAAATGGTAATTTACGGAGTATTTTTTTCGGTATTTTTTTGACTGTTTTTATATAGTAAATTACTGCTGGTCCCAAACCAGGAATTACGATTTGTCCCCCGTGACTATGACCTGATAATTGTAAATCTACTCGCCATTTTTGCAAAATTTCGGCTGTATCTGGGTTATGGGATAAGACAATCCGAGGCGTGGTAGAATCTAGTTGATTCATAATTGGTTCGGGATTAAATTCTCGTGAATAAACATCTGCTAATCCCACTAGCGGTAATTCTTTTCCTACTGGGTAAGCAATTTTATTCCACAGCACATTAATATCTACTTTTGTTAAAGCTTCTATAATTTCTGATTTTGAATTGGGATAACAAATATCATGATTTCCAAGTACAGCATAAGTACCATAGCGACTTTCTAGTTTTTTTAGTCGTAATGCTAGTTGATGAATTGGTTTTGCTATTGAGTTAACGTAGTCACCAGTTAAAATAACTAGATCTGGTTTGGCTGCATTACTAATAGCAATTGCTTCTGTTAACATTTTTTCTGATAATAGACCATTATCATAGTGAAAATCTGACATTTGTACCAGCTTTAATCCTGCTAATGATAGAGGTAAGTTGGGTATTTTCACTATCAATTTTTCTGTACTTAAAGCTCCAGATAATAATCTGTGCATAATATTTTTTATAATAGGGAACAGGAAACAAGAAAATGTAGGTTGGGTTGAGGGACTCTTAACCCAAAATTGCTATGCAAATACACACTGCTATATAAGTTAACAGAAGATTTTTATATTAGCTGTATCAAAAGAGTAATATATTTTAAAATTAGTTGAAGTTTTTCAGCACAGCCTAATTAATAAACTTTCTAGAGATTCTGGTATAATTTACAGAATCTCTGGAGAACTTTTTAAAAGTTTATTTTTACGACTTTTCAGGAAACTAATCGCTCTTGGAGTTTCGCTACCATTTCCGCACGAGTAGAAACCTCTAATTTACGGAACATCCTTTTCAAGGCTTGCTTGACAGAATTTTGAGTAATCCATAATTTAACCGCAATTTCCCCATTAGTTAAACCTTGGGCTACTAATTTGGCAATTTCTAATTCCCTCGCTGTGAGGGGACAACTATCCGCAGATGCAAAGGTTTTTGGTGTTGCTTGGAGTGTGGCCATTTTTGCCGACAAATGCAGACAGACTGCACTTAAATCAGCTAAATCATTACTATCAAAAGGCTGACTTCCGGGGTCACGAGCAAAATTCAAAGTCCCCACTAATTGACCATTACAAACTATGGGGCCAGTCATAACGTGTTCATGACGAGAACAATAGTTTTTCCAGTCTTCTGGGGATAAAATTAATTGCTCATGGGTGGGAGCATGACGTTCCAAAACATAGCGTCCGACGGGATTAGCTTCTAAGCAAACTGCGGGAATTTCGGGAATTTCAATTTGAGTATTTAATTGGTCATCTAGGAGATCAATACCCCAATGTTGTACTGCAAAATGGTCGCCAATGGTATCCATGAGAGCTAGTTTTAATTCTTGCTCATTTTGGACGTTAGCGATCGCTTGGAAAATGGCGTGGAGAGTTTTAGCCATAAGTGTACCCATTTGGGGTCTATGCGAACCTCGATAATTACCTCTATGCTAATACCAGCAAAGATAAAAAGCTATTTTAACTTGTAACCAGAGGACAAGCACAATGACAGTTACTCAAATCTCAGCCCAAGAACTTTTCCAGGCTGCATATCAAAACCGTTATACTTGGGACGCAAATTTCCCTGGATATACCGCAGATATTACTTACAAGTATGATGACCAAGTGATCAAAGGTCAAGTGGTGATTGATGCCAATATGAAAGCTGAGGTTCTGAACGTGGAAGACGAAGCCGCTAAAAAAGCCATTCACGGACAAGCTTGGGAAATCGCTGTTCACCGCGTCCGTAGAGCGTTTGAACAAACTCACGGTGCAAATACTTTTAGGGCTGGTAACACTGACGCAACCGGCGCAGTAGAAATTTTTCTGGGTGGAAAGTCGGAAGGAGATAAGTACAAAGTGCGTAACAATGAAGTTTGCCACGTTCACCGTTTAATTCACGGTACTTTTGTGACTATTGACACTTTCAGCAGTCACGATACAGGGGAAGGATATCTTTCTCACACATACAATTCTGTATACAACGACCCTGAAACTGGCGCACAAAAGGGCGGTAAAAGCGATTTTACTGATGAGTATGAAAAGGTAGGAAATTATTACATTCTCAACCGTCGAGAAATCCGCACGGAAATAGCAGAACGTATTTCTATTCAAGATTTCATCTTTTCTAACATTGAGTTGTTGGGTTAGATTTTTGAGTAGTCTTTGACAATCTTAGTTTTATGTCTCTATCTTCTATGAACCCACAATGATTACATACACGGGTTCTAGTTGATAGGGACTTTTTCACTTTCTAATACTTCTAACATACTATTGGCAGCGTCGAAAGCATCATAAGGCGACCAAACTGGATAAGATTGATCAGGTTTAATTAAGTTAGTTTCTTCTTGAGCTAGTTCAGATATCAAAACCTGCATGACGTACAGTTTATCTGCACGACTGAGAGTGTGTAAGCTTGTAAAAATCTCCGGGATTTTAAAGAGCGATATAGATTTTATTCTATTTCTGTTAAATTAGCTGCCTGTTGGAAATAAACATTTAACATTAAACCTATATCATGAAGAATAGCAGAATTAATATTCTTCTCTATTTCTGGTAAAAGCATTTTCCCAATAAAAATATCATAGTTAAGATGTTGTATGGATAGGTATTTTTTTGCTTGATCAAACAAATGTTTCAATGCCTGTCTACCCTGAAACAATCTCTTTGCTTGATTAATATCTAGTACCATAGGGTCATGAAACCAAGATTGCCATGTAATTTCTTGTAATTTATTATTAAGTATTGTTTCTAAAGCTTGAATTTTTGTTTGAGATTCTCCACACTTGATTTGTATTTGTTCTTTAAACCAAATCTCAATTTCCTCTAAAGAAAATATTTCATTTTGTGGTTTATCTAATTTTAATCTCTCGTAATTTTGTCTAAAGCGAAATCTTAAACACTCAACTAATTCATTACATATAGAACTTTGCAAATATTCTATTAGCCATTGGTCTAATTGTTCTTTTGTCAATGTATTTATAGTATTTGTTTTATATGGTTTTCTGCCTTGAACTTGAGTAGGTAACTGATTTAAGATGTTAGCTATAGTTGCAGTTTCTTCCAAAAGATAATTTTCCCATTCGTTTCTTTGCCAATAGACTATTTTAGCTGCTTTAGTCTCAATTAAATTAGAATCATTCTTATCATTTTCCTGATTAATTTTTTGTTGTTCGGTAAAATCTCGATCCTTAATTGCAATAACAGGTATATGTTTGTGCAAACTACGATCCGTATATAAAATTTTGGCAATAGCATTAAAGTTTCCGCTACCACCAACCTCAATCACATCATAGTTTATCTGAGGCAGAATATTTGCATAAATTAACTCTTGAATGGCTCTCTCTATAAATGACCATTCCTTTCCTTCAACAAGAATATATAAAATATTTTTAGATATTTCCATTATTTTTCTGCCAAATCACCCAAATTAATAATTTCAAAATCATAAAACATTTTTGCTACAGTTGGGGAATGAGTGGTAAAAATATATTGATTATTTGATTCATCCTTTCGCAAAACTTGGATTAATCTTTTTTGCCAAGCAGGATGTAAATGTAGTTCAACTTCGTCAATAAGAACAATAGAGTTTTTCGCCGTATCTGCTGCTAAACCAACCAGAATTCTTAAAATTTGATGTTCCCCTGAACTCATTTGTAGTAAATCATATTCTATACCCTTTTTTTTCAAAATGAGAGTATCGGAAGCTGGACCAGACTCCAAACCGATTAATTCTGAAGGGAAGCAAATTTTATTAAATAATCTTTGAACTCTCTTCCAATAGGATTCTCCATATTTTTCCTCATTCCAAGTTAGGTCTTTACGGTAATATTCATTTAACCATGATAAAACATCACCATGTGCATTTTTATCTTCCTGATTTTGTTGATTAAAACTCTTAAATAATCTTACAGTACGTCTTTGATCTAAATAGCAAACTCCACCAATTCTATCAAATATTTGTGAAGTTTGAAGGTTTTTATATACTGATTGAGAAGCTCTTCCTCTTGCACCTAAAACTTTAATAGAATTTTTAGGTAGATAACTATAGTGATATGGACTATTTGGTTCTCTATTTGGAAAAGACCAAGTAACTTTTGCTGGAATTTCTAAAGGTGGAACTGGGTTTGATAAATTAAAGTTTTGCTTTAATTCAAGTGATGAATAAACATCGTTAATAGCTTCAGCTTCATCTCTTTCAATAGAATATTCAAATGCGATTTGAGCTATATTTCCTCTACATCTAACTAATTGTTGTACATTGTATTCCAAACCCTCTCTTAACTCTGGATTTTGTGGATTTTCAAAGACTTTAACTACAACATGAATTGCATCTAAAATTGAAGTTTTCCCAGAACCATTAGGACCGACAATTAAATTAATAGTTCGAGGACGACTAAGTAAATCGGTAAAATCTAAAGAGATATCGTTAATGGCACGAAAGTTTTTTATTTCTAAGGAGTGTAGTTTCATATAAATATTTTTATTTTTAAACTATACGCAATGTGGATCGTCAAATAAATTATTCGTTTTTTATGTGACAAATTACCAAATATAGATTGATTATAGCTTGTATTCATGCAATAATCAATCTAATTTACATCACTGTCTGAATCAGGATTTTCAGGATTTAAGGATTTACAGGATGAAAAAATAATATATTGTATGTTATCCTTGTATGGATTGTCACTATACTTTAAGCATCTCTTAGGAAGTTATCATAAAATGAATATGCGTTATTTATTCCCCGGCTATTATCAACCTACAGAGGAAGAGTTTACTGAATTATGGAAAGAATGTATTTTTTCTTTTGATACAAATGTTCTTTTACATATCTATCGTTACTCTCCTAAAACAAGACAAAGATTGTTTGATATTCTTGAAAAGCTTCAGGAAAGAATTTGGATTCCGCATCAAGTTGGTTATGAGTTTCATAAAAATCGCTTGACTGTGATATTTGATCAGTCCAAGGCTTATGAGAAAATCAGTAAAATCTTAGAAGAAAATTTAAAAATAGAAAAAATTGGAACACTGAAAAAAGATTTAGAGGCATATAAGAAACATTCTACAATTGAAGTAAAAGAAATTATAGAAAAGATTGAAGCACCAATTAAAGAGGTTAATAAATCTCTCAAAAATAATTTACAGGACTTAAAAAAAAAGCATCCTGATCTCTTGAAAGAAGATATATTTCAAGATAAAATGATTGAGATACTAAATGGCAAGATTGGTAATCCATATCCCGACCTGCTATATATTTACAAATTATCTGAAGAAAGATTTAAATATTCAATTCCACCAGGTTATGAGGATGCAAAAAAGAAACCAGTCCCAGATATGTACGGTGATGCTATACTTTGGTTGCAATTAATTGACTATGCAAAATCTGAGAAAAAACCCATTATTTTCGTGACAGATGATGACAAAGAAGACTGGTGGCTAGAAAGTGGAGGAAAAACAATCAGTCCAAGACCAGAGTTAGTACAAGAAATGCTAACTGAAGCTGGAGTGAAATTTTATATGTATTCTGCTGATAGATTTTTAGATTATGCTCAGAAGTTTCTACATCTTTCAGAACAGCCAGAAGTAATTGAGGAAGCTAAAGAAATTAGGGAACAGAATGTAGAATTTGAGCCATTTATAACTTACCAAAACTTTTATCAAGCAGATCAAACAAGATTGCAAAAAGAAAATTTGCAAGTAGAATTGCGAGAACTTGCTCAAGTATACAACTCGCTTCAAGAGCAACAAAAGGAATTGCTTAGTTCAATGGATATGGATAGTATTAAATTTGATAGCCTAGGCTTTCAGTGTTTTAAAGAAGCACTTGAAACAGTTCAATCACAGATGAACACAATAAGCACACTACAAAATTTGTATAAAAAACAGTTGGCTGCTTTAGTATTAGAGTAGTGTCTCTTTAACTCCTTATAGCGGTGTGAGCTTGAGTGAGATACAGGAAAAGCCTTTTTTAGCAGAGATTATAGCCCATCCAAGTGTACCTCATCCGACTGAATACCGCTCGCTCTATTATCCTTTCCTCCTTCTTCTTCTCTTCCTTCGTGTCCTTCGCATCTTCGTGGTTCGTTCCTTACCCACCCTCAACATAAACAAGAAAATAAGAAATAACTAAAAAGCAACTTCCCTACTCAGCCAACAAATAAACTTCCATCAACGTGAAAAAACTTCCCTAATATCTCAGATTGTTCTTTCGTCACTCCCACCTCACCATTAATCACCTGAGAAACCAACTCACTCGAACCCAAAACAGGAACTAAATCACCTATTTCTAAATCCCGCGCTTCCAATAAATGCAAAATTCTCGAACGAGGAGTAGAAACATTCAACTGGTAATGCTGACTTTCAAAATCTTCAATTAGCCTTACCAATAATTCCAACAAAGCATTTTCTTCTGCTGTCAGACGAGAACGAGAAAGCAAATCTTCCACAACTGCCAAAAGCCGATCATTTTCTTCCTCAGTTTTGATAACTCGCGGTTGAGACTGAGAAAGTAATTTGCTGTAAACTTCTGAATCAAAAGTAAGGGTCATTTTTCCAGTAGTCTTTGTCATATTCTGCATGAGTTAAGACATATTTAATATAGATGACCTGGTTCTCATAATTAATACTAGCAATTAAACGGTATTTATTGCCTTTAATATTGAAAACTGTCAAATTACCAACAGATTCAGCCTTGGGATAAACAGACTGTATCTCTACTAAATTACCCCAATTAGCTTTACTAACAGTAAAATACCAGTCATCAAGAGCTTCACAACAGTCTGCGTGTTCTTGACAATATTCTCTGAGCTTTTTCCGGCTGATAACGTGCATTAAACTTTGATTTAAACTTGTGCAGCCAATAATTTTATACAGTTATTACTACAATATCACATTCTCAGAATTAGATGGTGTGCGATTCCTACGAACCGCTTTGCAGTAGAATGTTGAAGGTTTATAATGTATAGGTGAAATCGTTCACCAACATACCAGGAACTAAACTACCTCCTAACTGTCGGCTTTCGTAAGTTCCCACTTCGGGAATAAATTCTTGGAAGTTGGTTAAATCTATGAGATTTTCTGCACCCCAAAAACGATAAAGACTTTCATCAAAACGCAGATTTTCAATAGGTGCGACAATTTCGCCGTTTTCTACCCAAAAGCAAGCATAACGAGTCATACCTGTAATTCTGCCAGATGGGCGATCGCTCCAGTTCAAATAATGTAAATTAGAAACATATAATCCTGTATCTAAACTGGGTAAAATCTCTGCAAATGCTAAATTACCAGGGCTGATTTCGGGAGAACGTAAGGTTTCTGAACTATTCGCACCATTAGCGGGTTTATGATATTCTTTAGCTGTGCGAGAATTAACTAAACTATTAATTAAAATGCCTTTTTCAATTAATATTAATTCTGGTGCAGCTATTTCTCCCAAATTATTAAATCTAGGAACTAGACCACTTTGAAAATTTTCCTTTAAAGTAAATTTTGGGGAAAGTTGTTTTTCTTGAAGTGATAAAGCCGCTAAAGCACTATTACCTTGTTGAATATCTGCCTCACTGATAGCACCCCAGGAAAGCATAGCCAATAAATCAGCTACCGCAGCCGGAGCGAAATAAGTTTTATATTGTCCTTTTGGTAATTCTTTGACTGGACGAGATAACATTTCTAGTTGCTGTTTTCCATCATTTATTTTAGCTAGATAAGCATTTTCATTCCATTCACTCCCAGCAAAACTTCCTTTCACAGCTTGTCCTGATGCCATAAATAAGGAATAATCTAAATTAAATGAATCAGTGGTAAACCAGTGTTTTTGTCCACTAGAATCACCATAACCTTTGATGACAATTCCCCCAGCATACATACCAGTAAAATCTAAATTATTTACAGGTTCGAGAATACTCGGAACTAATATTTCTGGACTTAGTAACTTACCAGTATTAACTTCTCTACTGGTATTATTTTCTGATGGTAAAATTAAATAAGGATCAATTGGTAATAATGGTAATTCATCACGCAATTCTTGTAAAGCTGTATAAGCTAATTCCCAATCTATATCCCAATTTCCGGTAAAAGGAAACTGACGAGAACTACTGCGTTGATTAGCCATTAATGTAAGTTGAATCCCACCATCATCAACACAGCCAGTTTGTCTAACTTTGGCACAATTAAAGCGAGTAAATTGACTACTTTCGCTACTAAGTCTGACTGTGAAATATTCATTTTCTGCCTTTTTAATCAGCAGAGTTTCCACAAGTTGATTAAAGGTTTTTTCTAAAGTTGATAATTCTACTATTTTCATTTTTTAAATTGTTTCTGGATCAATATTTAATTCTCTCAATTTTGCTGCTAAACGTTCTGATCTTCTAGCTTCCCATTCTGCTCTTTGGAATTCTATTTCTGCTCTTTGGGATTCTATTTCTGCTTTTTGCACTTGTATTGCTGTTTTTTTAGTTTCCTCTTCTGCGGTTTCTTCTGGTGTTGGTACTAACTCTCCTGCTGAGGTAAAATACCTTAACAATCCTTGTTTAATTCCTAAATATAAACCTAATTGTTCACTCCATAAATGTCCTTTTTCATTGGGTTCTAAAGGTTGATATTTTCCATTTGTCAAATAAAAACCTGCAAATTCTAATGTATAAGGATCAAACCAAAAGTAATCCGGTGTGCGAAAAGTATTTTGATAAAGTTCTTTTTTAAATTCTCTATCAGTCTTAGCTGTACTGGGTGAAAGAATTTCTAAAATGAAATTAGGATATTTACCATCTTCTTCCCACACTACCCAACTTTTACGGGTTTTGCGTTCAGTTTCCAAGACGACGAAAAAATCAGGACCCCGGAAATATTCTGATTTTTTCTGGTTAGGACTATAGTAAATACTAAGATTTCCCGCAGCATAGAAATCATATCTATCTTTCCACAACCATTTGAGACATTTAATTAAGAGCATAATCTGCTCTAGGTGCAGTTCTGATTCCACAGGAGGTTCGTCACTATATAAATCACTAGGAGGAAAGATGACATCTGTCCAGATGTCTTGTTGCAATTCTAATTCTTGAGCAATGATCATATTGATATGGCATCAAGTAGTTACTTGTTCATTGTAGCATTTATAGGAGGAGTCAAGAGTCAGGAGTTAGAAAGAAGGAAGAAAGCAGGAAAAATGTTATCAACCACCACCAAAAACCTCAACATTTGCAAATTCACAAATCGGTGAACCATGTCCTACAGAAATGGCTTGATTTGGTTCTCCTTTACCACAGAAAGGTGTACCGTATATTTGCCAATTAGAATCATTACCAACTTTAATTAAACTATGCCAAAATTCTGGTGTGGTAGCACGATAGTTAGGATTACGAAGGGTTTTAGTAAGTTTACCGTTTTCAATTAGCTTGGCATATTCACAACCAAATTGAAATTTATAACGTTGATCATCTATTGACCAAGAACGGTTGGATTCCATGTAAATACCATGTTCTATTCCTGAGATAATTTCTTCAAAGCTGGCATTTCCTGGTTCTAAATTTAAGTTAGCCATTCTGTCTATGGGGGGACGATTCCAAGAACAAGCTCGCGCACAAGCAACACCGGGTAAATCTGCTCTAGCTTGACTTTCTAAGCTGCCTAAACCGCGTTGTAAAATGCCTTTTTTAATCACATATTCTTTGGTAGCTACTGCACCAGTATCATCAAATCCATAACTGGCAAATTCACCCGCTACTGTAGGATCAAAGGTGATATTCATCAGGGGTGAACCATATTCTAATTTTCCAAAATCATCTTTGGTAACAAAGCTACCGCCGGCATAGTTGCGTTCATCTCCTAAAATGCGGTCAATTTCTAAAGGATGTCCGATACTTTCATGAATTTGTAGCATCATTTGATCTGGCGCTAAAACTAAATTAGTCCGAGTAGTTGGACATTCTTCCGCTGTTAATAATTCTAATGCCTGTTCACCAACTTTTTGAACTTGATGCCATAAATTATCGTGTTTGAACAGTTCCCAACCTCCTTGATAAGAGTTTGCATGAGCGCCGTTGTTGGTGCGTGGTTGGACGATTGCGCCGTCTTGAGCGATCGCTCCAAAATGATGACTAAGAGATAGAATATTTTGATATACTTCTGAACCGTTACTACTCACAAACCAAGTTTCTTTTTGATCTGTACCGACGGTGGCTGTAGTTTGAATGATTTTATCATTAATTTTGAGTTGCTGACAAATCCGAATTAATAGATTGTTGATTTCTCCAGGACTAAAAGCGTTAAATGGTTCTAAAAATGGCGAGTTATATTCACCAACTACTTTGGGACGGGTATTTTCACTAAGGGGATATATCCACCATTTACTAGCGGCTAATGCTTGTTTGTAGGCGATTTCCGCAGCATTTTGTAAGCTAGAAACATCTAAGGAGTTGGTGGCTGCATAGCCTAAACAACCATCAACTATAACTTCTATCATTGCTCCCATATTCAATGATTTACCATTGCTTTGGGGTAAACCATCACGCACGGAATGATAGTTTGAAGTTGTTTTTACGGCTCTAATTCCTACCCAATCAGCAGGGATGTTTAAATGAGAAATTGCGTTTGTTAGTTCTTTCCACATGATATTAATTAAAAATTGAGCATTAAAAATTCAGTAGGGTGTGTTAGTGATAACGTAACACACCAAATTTTTGATAAAGGTGCGTTACAGATTTCATCTTAACGCACCCTACAATACTAGGGGGGGTAAATGAGCAATCGCACAGAAAGTTACGCTAAGACTGTAAGCCATACTGGATAAGCATTATGTCAATCAATATTTTTGGTAATTCTCAACGTACCAATTAACCCAAGGTTTATTTGATACAGCATTTTACAACATAGCCATCAGGATTTCAGACTACAAAAATTGGAGGCGTTCAAATGGTACAGTTTTATTCATGTCAATCAGAATGTTACCAGAAGGTTGTCAAATCATGATCGTAACTTTCGGAATCATTACTCATTTGACCCCTAATTCTGCATTA
This sequence comes from Dolichospermum sp. ST_sed8, assembly GCA_028658405.1. Classification (GTDB taxonomy): domain Bacteria; phylum Cyanobacteriota; class Cyanobacteriia; order Cyanobacteriales; family Nostocaceae; genus Dolichospermum. The sequence continues at coordinate 26,580 of JAKOGY010000021.1, forward strand.
ATTAATGTTTGAAACTCATCCAGTGAATTAACGCTGATGGTTTGTACAAGTAGTTGTTTTAAACTCGTTAAATTATCAATTTGCTGAATAGTTTTCATTAATTTTTCAGGTAAAGTACCAAATTTTATAGAAACTGTAAGTTAAACGATTAATATTGTCTGCATTTAATCAATTGCTAAATATCAAAGTAATAATTTTTGAACTTTAGTAGTTTGTTATGCTTATCTCTGACTCCCTCGTAATAGAAGAAATCAGAGATATGATATCATTAATTTTGCTGTAATTCTGCATCAATTAACTTTTGAAATTCCTCCAATGAGGGAACACTAATACTCGACAAAAGTAGATTCTCTAGAATAAGCATATCATCAATTTTTGTGATAGAATTGCTCATCAATTCTGGAACATCATCAAATCTATTAGCTAGAATTTTGATAATATTGTCTTGGCAGTTTTTTCTAGCTCCTTTGATTTCACCTTTTGCTTCTGCAAATTCTTCAATAGTGCTGAGGAAAGGCATATTTAACTCCTTTTCATAAGACCTCGCGGTATGCGGGAAACTCAGTCCCTTTAGGGCTGAGAGGGAAACGACTCAAGCGGTTTTAACCGTCTTGAATATTTTTTCATACTGTTCTAATTTATCCTTAAACTCTAATTGCAATGGTGGTGTTAACGTCATCATTTTATCAATAAACTTGACTAAATTAATAATGTCAAACTTAGTTAAGCCTTTTTGATACAATGGTCTGACTAAACTCTATTTCCATTTCTCTCTCTGGTTTATTATTTATTTACCAGATCCCCGACTGCTTTTTTCCATTTTCTCAATAAATGATGAATTTAGTTAATAATTCAGGGATCTGATCTGATATGGTTAATTTTTATGCAAAGCCGAGTCAATTAACTGTTGAAATTCCTCCAAAGAATTAACATTAATACTGGGTAAAAGTAAATTTTCCAGGATGGACATATCATCAATTTGCTTGATAGTATATATCATCTTTTCTGGAAGATTATCAAATCTATTGGTGAGGATTTTGATAATGTTTTCTTGGCAAGTTTTTCTAGCCCCAATTTCTTTACCGATTTCCTTGCCAATTTCCTTGCCAATTTCCTTACCTTTTTCTTGGGCATTTTCTTCAATAGTGCTGAGGAATGGCATATTTAACTCCTTTTCGTAATCATCTAATTTGGTTTGAAATTCCGTTTGTAATGGTGGTGGCAAAGTCATCATTTTATCAATGAACTTGACTAAATTAATAATGTCAAATTTAGTTAAGCCTTTTTGATACAATGGTCTGACTAAGTTCCATTTCCATTGTTCTCTTTGCGTTAAGTCCTTAGTAGTGACTTTGGTTTTCAGATGTGCCATTACTATTATAGCAAACAGATTGTTACTTGCAGCTAGTTCTGACCATTGATAGTCTAGCAGTTTCACTGTACTGAATTTGATTTTAACTTTACTATCTCCTAAACCATATTCATAACTATTCGGTCGCCAACTTTTGTTTTCATCTCCTAATATTGCTAAACTTATTACTGGTTTATTAAATAAATCAAATGAACGATAATTATAGATAAACATTCTTTGAGGAAACTGTTTATCATATTGACTTTGGACTTCTATATGAATCAAAATCCAAATTATTTTATTATTCAATAACCAGACTTGAAACAATTTATCCGCATAACGTTTTTCTGTTTGACTAGATGCAGTAATTTGTTCTAGTTCTTTATCTAAAGAAATAGGGGGTTTGCTCCAGTCAATTTGTTCGTATATTTTTGGATAAAAGAATTGTAAAAATGATTCAAAATATTGTCCTATGGCTTCTTTCCATGTTTGATCATAGTTCGCTGTTACCTCTGTCATGTTTGCCTCTGTTTTAGAATTTATTATGAATGTAGAGCCGAGAATCCCTACCCATGGAACGTCTCTACAAGGGTTTTAGGTGACGCATATTTAATTAATGGTAGGATGCCAGAGTGTACCACCTCCTTTCGTATCAATTAAGTCAAAACCTTTTGCTTTTATTTCATCACGAATACGGTCAGATTCGGCAAAGTTCTTGGCGTTTCTTGCTTCTTGTCTTTGTTGAATTAGAGCTTCAATTTCTGCATTACTTATACCATCCTGTGTAGGAGTTTTTGTTTCTGGTTGGGCGGTTAAACCCAAAACATCTGCTAATGTAATTAATGTTCGCCATTTTTGCTGTAATTCATGGGCTGGAGTTTCTGTTTTTCCTTGATGTACAATAATATTCCCTTCTCGAATTAGTTCTTTAGCTAATTCAAAAATTACTGTTAACCCACCAGGGAAATTAAAGTCATCATTAACGGCTTCTTTGAATTTATCAATGTAGCTATGAGAAATTAAATTAGTTTCAGTTCCCAATTGTTGATTATGGTGATAGCCAAAAAGTAATCCTTCTTTGATAGTATGCCAGCCATTTGTTGCTGCTAATATAGCATCATCGGTAAAATCTATGGGTTTACGATATTGTGCGATCATCACAAATAATCTTACCGCCATTGGGTCTACACCCCGATCTAATAATTGGCGAATGGTGATAAAATTACCCAAGGATTTGGACATTTTTTCCCCATCAACTTTTACCATGCCATTGTGTAACCAATAATTTGCTAAAGGTTTTCCTGTAACAGCTTCCGATTGGGCAATTTCGTTTTCGTGGTGGGGAAAAATTAAGTCAGCACCACCAGCATGAATATCTATAGTATCACCCAAGCGATCGCGCACCATCGCCGAGCATTCAATATGCCATCCGGGGCGACCTTTTCCCCAGGGAGACTCCCACGCAGGTTCATCGGGTTTTGCAGCCTTCCACAGGGCAAAATCAAAGGGGTATTTCTTCTTTTGATATTCTGCATCTTCGATATTTACCCGTTCACTTGCGCCGGCTTGCATATCCTCTAATTTACGTCCTGAAAGTTTGCCATATCCTGCAAAATTCTGTACTGCATAATACACATCACCATCAGCAGGATAAGCAAATCCTTTATGTTCTAAATCGTGAATTAATCTTTGAATACCATTCATAGTATGTGTTGCGCGGGGATATTCATCAGCTTCTTTAATTCCCAACCGCGACATATCCTCGAAATATGCTTGAATGTAGCGTTCTGCGACTTCTTCCATTGAGGAATTTTCTTCTCTAGCCCGTTTGAGAATTTTATCATCAATATCAGTAAAATTCTGGATATAACGCACATCATAGCCAATAAATTGCAGATAAGAACGCACTACATCCCAGACAATGCACGCTCTAGCATGACCCAAATGGCAGTAATCATAAACTGTCACGCCGCAGTAATACATTTTAACCTTTCCAGGTTCAACGGTGATAAATTCTTCTTGACGACGGCTGAGAGTATTGTAAATAGATAGGGTCATAAGACATCGCGGTAAGTGGGAAACTCAGTGTCTTTAGACCTGAGAGGGAAACGACTCGCGCGGTTTTAAGCGCATTGAATCTTTTTTCATTACCGCCTTGGAGTTGAAAAATTCGGGGTACTGTTGTGATGTACTTTCAACGGGACAGTTACCGATTCAAATTTCTCAACTCTGTACGCATAATGTTTTGCTCGAAAGAGCCTCCCATTTCTGGGGTAATGTTAGCAACGACTGAGTTATAAGAGCTTGTTAGACTTGCAACACTGTTCCTGTTACCTGAGAACTGTTTAATCGCAAGCGACAGAGCAGGGAACTAGCTTCGCATTCCGGGGTGTCGTGACTCAAATAACGGCTACCCTTTGACTATGCTCAGGGTGGTCTGGTCAGTACAGCTTGTTTGATTTCTCTTACAAGCTCAGTCCCTTTAGGGCTGGGTTACTGACAACAGAGTAATGCGGGAATCTGACGATAAACAATGATAACGCAAGTTGATGACAATGGCGTAAGTGAATATTTTAGTAGCTAATAATTGGCTATAATTATTGTTATTAACACTAACAGATAGAGGTAAAGTATGATTCAAACATTACCGAAGACTAAATCAGTAACTTTTGAAGAATTTGTGCAATGGAAGCCAGAGGGAAAGTATTATGAATTACATAATGGAGTAATTATTGAAATAAATCAACCTTTAGGAGATCATGAAGATATTAGTAGTTTTTTGGCTGAGATAGCTACGGCGGAATATCTGCGCTTAAATTTACCCTACCGTATTCCTAAAACGGTTTTAGTAAAACAATCTGAAAGTGAATCAGCTTACTCACCAGATGTCTTGATACTAAATCGTTCTAATTTAATCAATGAGCCATTATGGAAAAAACAAGCTACAGTTACTCAAGCAGCATCAATTCCCTTAGTGATTGAAGTTGTTAGTAGCAATTGGCGTGTTGATTATTTGACAAAAGTTAAAGACTATGAAGAAATTGGATTCGGTGAATATTGGATTGTTGATTATTTAGCTTTGGGTGGAACTCCCTATATAGGAAATCCTAAACAACCAACTATTTCTATTTATGATTTAATCAATGGGGAATATCAAGTTAGACAATTTCGAGCAAATGAAACTATAGTATCACCAACTTTTCCAGAATTGACCTTAACTGCTAACCAAATTTTTCAAGCTGGTATGTAAATATGTTACTGTCATAGGGAACAGGGAATAGGCAACAGGGAACAGGAAAAACTCATGTTTAAAAACATGAGATTGAAATAATGACACTGTTTTTTTCGTGCTACGCATTTTGTAAAAATATCTTTTTTTTGACTGAGCTTTAAACTCAAAACTAAAGTTTCTTATCTGTTCCCTGTTCCCTGTTCCCTGTTCCCTATTCCCTGTTCCCTATTCCCTGTTCCCTGTTCCCTTCTTCTGTCATGTCGAGTGACCAAAATCAAGATAAAATTTAAAATAGACCAAAATCCTCCGTTATGACTATGCAAACAACTGTTAGTTCCGAATCTCAGACAATGGAAGTTGCCAAACAAGGTTTACCAGTAACTATTATTACAGGTTTTTTAGGTAGTGGTAAGACGACTTTACTCAACCATATTCTGACAAATCAGCAAGGTGTAAAAACTGCGGTTTTAGTGAATGAATTTGGTGAAATTGGCATTGATAATGAATTAGTTGTTTCCACTGATGAAAACATGGTGGAATTAAGTAATGGCTGTATTTGCTGCACCATTAATAATGACTTGGTTGATGCTGTTTACAAAGTTCTAGAACGGGAAGAAAAGCTAGATTATTTAGTTGTAGAAACCACTGGTTTAGCAGATCCTTTACCTGTAGCCATGACATTTTTGGGTTCAGAATTGCGAGATTTAACCAGGTTAGATTCTATTATTACTGTAGTTGATGCGGCAAACTATAGTTTGGATTTATTCAATTCTGAAGCAGCTTTGAGTCAAATTACTTATGGTGATGTAATTATTCTCAATAAGACTGATTTGGTTGATGAAACCACTTTGCAAGAATTAGAGAAAAAAATCAACAATATCAAAGAAGGTTCTAGAATTATTCGGACAACAAAATCACAAGTTCCCCTCCCTTTAATTCTCAGTGTCGGTTTGTTTCAATCTGATAAATATTTTGATTCTCACGCAGAAGAACATCATGATCATGATGATTCTGGACATGAACATCATGACGACCATGATCATTCTACCTGTGGACATGACCACCATGATCATGAACATCATCACCATTCTGATCACTTGGAAAATGATGGTTTTATATCTATTTCTTTTCAAAGTGAGAAACCTTTTTCCATTAGAAAGTTTCAACATTTCCTAGATAACCAATTACCCACAAATGTCTTTCGCGCTAAGGGGATTATGTGGTTTGATGAAAGTCCTCAACGGCATATTTTTCATCTTTGCGGTAAACGCTTTACTATTGATGATGATAAGTGGAAAGGTGAAAAGAAAAATCAGTTAGTCCTAATTGGTCAAAATCTCGATACCGAAACCTTACTCCAACAGTTAGAAAACTGTATTTGTCTTCCTTCTACCACTAGAGGTAAGGGATTTGGGAAGTAGTCATTAGTCATTAGTCATTAGTCATTGGTCATTAGTCATTGGTCATTGGTCATTGGTCATTGGTCATTGGTTATTAGTCATTAGTCAAATATCTAGATCTCCGACTTCTTCTTTGAAATTGGGGATCTTGTTATTTGTTATTGCTATAATATTTGTACTGTCAGCAATACTCAACAGCCATGATCCAAACTTTACCTAAAGTTACTACTTTTGAGGAATTTGTCACTGAGCTACCTGAAAATTCCGGGGTACGTTACGAACTACATAATGGAAATATCATTGAAATGGCACAACCAGTAGGTGATCACGAAGAAATAAAAGGGTTTTCAACCATCAAGCTTAGTGGGATAATTGATCGATTAGACCTTCCCTATTTGATTCCTAACCAAGTTATAGTTAGACCAGAGGATAAAGATTCTGGTTATTTTCCAGATGTTTTAGTGCTAAATCGGGAAAATTTAGCTAACGAAAAACTATGGAAAAAACAATCTATTATTAGTAATGCTGCATCTATCCCTTTAGTAATTGAAGTTGTATCAACTAATTGGCGTGATGATTATCATTTAAAATATGCTGATTATGAAGAAATGGGAATCCCTGAATATTGGATTGTTGATTATGCAGCTTTGGGTGGACGGAATTTTATTGGTAATCCTAAACAAGCAACAATCTCTGTTTGTAATTTAGTTGATGGAGAATATCAAATCAGTAAATTTCGAGATCATGAACGCATTGTTTCTAAAACTTTTCCTGAATTAAATCTCACCGCAAATCAGATTTTTCAAGCTTCGATATAAGGAAATCATAATTTATGAATAAATTGTTCCATCACATACTCCCTGAGAACAGGTTGCAAAGTGTACTTACCCGCTTCTTTCTCTATTAAAGAGCGTGAATATAGCCTCTCTATTGCTTGTAAAAGTTGGGATATAGAAACAGTCGGTAATATGTTTTGATTTGGTGCTAAATCAGTAATAGTTGTTAATCGCTGGTCAGTGGCCAGACAGTACATAATTTGCCATTCTAGAACCGAGAGGGGGTTTAACTGCTGTTCCAGTAAGCTGTTAATATAATTACTGACTAATAATGTATCTTGTTCTAGGAATTTTTCAATATTACCATTAAATAAGTCAATGATGGTATTAACAACAATTTTAACTTTCAGAGGATTATTACTATACAGATGACATAATTCATACTTTTGTTCTTCAGTCCCTAACAATTGTTTTGATTGTATCAGGGAAAAGGCTATTTTTGATGAACCATGCAACCTCAAGCAACGCACTGATAATGACCAATTCTCCAGTAAGGTGACTTGAACAGGTTTAGCTCTAGTAGTGAAAATCAAACAGCTTTGATGGTTGGTTTCGGCAATTATGCAGAGTAAATGATTATATTCGGTATTACCCACATCTAAAACCGTGTTTAAATTATCCAAGATGATCAGACAACGATAGGTACGCAAATAATGAATAATTCGATTGATGTCGGGTTTGCTTTCTTTTTGATGGGAGAAAAAAGATAGCAAGTCAATCATTATATGATCAAAAGATGGAACTGTCGGCACTGAACGCCAAAAAACGTAATCAAATTGATCATGAATCTGTTTTGTGAGTTGAGTCGCTAAGGTTGTTTTCCCAACTCCACCCATACCGAACAATCCTACTAAGCGACAGCTATCTTGTAAAATCCATGATTCTAGCTGTGTCAGTTCTTCCTTGCGTCCGTAAAATGCGGAAATATCAATTGCTGTTCCCCAGTCTTGACCTGATATTTTTGTTTTTTTTTACGTATTTGTACGTATTGCGGGGGGGGTAAAAGTTACTTCCTCATTGGTAGCTGCAATTTCTCGCCAGTCGAGGTTTAATTTGCGACATAGTTCTTCAAATGTTGCATAACTCACAGGTTTACCCGTGAGGAAATTGCTAACTGTGGTTAAGGACAATCCGGTATCATGAGCTAAGGCTCTTTGATGGGGATAGCCATTATGTGTAACGGCTACCTTAACTTTGTTCATGTAATCATGATGAACACATAGTGATCTAGGCATTGGTGTTTTTTGATTATTTGCTTTATATAAAAATATATTTTTGATTCTATATTGGTTTGTCTATATTAATGTGACTTCAGCAAAGTCGGTCATAAGTCGGTCATAAGTCAGTATTTCCCGGTACGGAACTTGGTACAGGGTTGGGTAGACTGGGTAAAAGCTAAGTAGTGTTACTAGCAGTGCTTGAAAATAGCAATCGGATAATTTTATCTACCAAATTATTAAAGGAACATCATCATGGCAAAAGGAAATTTCGAGCAATTCCTAGAAGCGTTAGGTGCATTTGAATCAGGAAAACCATCAGGAGATTCACTACAGTACAGCGCAAAGAACCCATACACTAACGCTACAGGCAAATACCAGTTTACGGAAGTAATATTTGCAGACCTGGGTTATTACAATGCCGACAATAACCTTTATGATGGAGTATTTAATGGAACGTGGACAGGGAAAAATGGAGTCACTAGCCTCAACTCTTGGACAACAAACCCCGCTGCTCAGGAAACAGCAATTAGAGAAGCTTTTTTCAAGAATTATGGCTATATCAATTCTGGATTAAGTGCAAAAGGAATAACCTCTATTGATGGGTATCTATCTAATGCTGCTAACCAAGGCGCAAAAACAGTAAAATATTACAAATTAAATGCCGCCCGTACTGACTTCGATAAAGATGCTAGTGGAAACCGAATAATATATACACAGCAAATCACCATCTCCTTGTCTGGCATTTTAGCGGGAGCGCATTTAAGGGGGGGTTCTGGTGTCGCAGAGGTTCTCGGACAGTTGAATAACAAGAGTTTAATTGATTTTACTGCGGCTCAATTCGACTTAAATTACTACAAAACTAATCTTTTAGATGAAATAAACACGCCAATTTTCAAGTATCTCGATGATTTTGGCAATTATACTGTTACAAATGCCGATTTCACTCTTTCCAGCTATGGAAATGCGACAAATTATGTTCTGTATGGCACTCTCAATAATGACACCATAAATGGTGGTTCTGGCAATGACACCCTTAATGGTGGCGCTGGTAATGACATCCTTAATGGTGGTGCTGGTAATGATATCCTCAATGGTGATAAACTCATAACCACCTTTACCCAACAAGCAGATTTGTCCAATCCAGGGATGTTTCACGGGGATCTTACCAATCTCATGGTTGGAGATTTCAATGGTGATGGAAAAGAT
>JAKOGY010000220.1 GCA_028658405.1 Dolichospermum sp. ST_sed8
AGGGATACGGTCATTAACGCTTTAGGAGAATCGACCTCTGTTTTTGTTGGAGTAATCCAGCAATTGTAAGTTGGCTCGTTGATTAAAGAATCTCAGTCACAAAGCGTGCTGAGAGTGTCAATTGTCAGTTAGTCGGTTGAGATATCGTTCAATCAGGAGAATGGCAACAATATCATCTATTGGCCGTGGTGGTTGACGTAAACCCTGGGGTAATAGTTTTATAATGCCTTGGGGTGGATACATCTGCCAATAGCGATCGCGGGCTTCTAAAGTAGAATAACGTTCATCAACCAAAATGATATTGGTGGGTTTACTTAATTCTTGATTAAGTTGCTGTTTCCACTTTTTAGCTGTTGTTTGATCTCCCATCACTATTAAGGATACGGGGAATCTTTGCAATTGTATTTCAATATTAGCGATCGCCTCATTTGCCAATACAACTTGATGATAGAACAGTTGCCGATCCAATCCCATCACCGCAACACCGCATTTATCACGACCGGGATCAAATCCTAAAATTACAGGTTGTGTATTAGTCATTGGTCAGTTGTCAGTTGTCAGTTGTTAATTGTCAGTTGTTAGTTGTCAGTTGTCAGTTGTTAGTTGTCATTAGATTTTTAATTGATTTCATGTACTAAAAAGAATTTGTCCATTCAAGATGGCTACTAACTTGACTCTCAACGGACCTACAGTATAAGTATCGTCTGCGGCTATAGCTTTAATTTCTACTTCTTGCTCTGTCTGCTGTAATTGACTCACAAAGCGCAAAAAAGTGCCATCTATTTGGACACTTTCGATAATTCCGGCATTGCGGGCGCGAAATTGAGAAGCGGAAATTAGTAAGTCTAAGCGTTGACGCATTTGTTCAGATGTCATATTTTTTAAATCCGCCGTAGTTGTAGCCAGTACCTCACCTGATGAAAATACCAGTTGATTGCGGGCTGCATCTGCAAAAAATTCTATTTGCTTTTCGCCTCTGACATAATTCCCAGCGGAGAAAATTCGCACTACGTATTCTCGACCATCTTTAATTTGGGAAATTAGTTGTTCAACTTTATCCTTGGTAACACGAAGTATTTCTTCATTTACTGGCGTACCACCTGGTTCAGTTAACTGAAAATTGGCATTGCGGTTAGCTTCCTGGAGAATTTGGATAATTGCCTGATGTGCCGCGTTAGGCTTATTCACAGTAATTAACCCTGCCGCTATCACTTGACCCTTTACTAATGCTAGTTTACCTAACCGGAGGTCACGGTAGGACTGATAATATTTTTCTAGTCTGGCTACTTCGAGTTCTAAAAATTGTTGTTGTTTCTCTAATTCTTTCAAGCGAGATTCTCTAGTAATAATTACTTCCTCTCGTTGTTGAATTTCTAGATTACGATTTTGAATAAGTTTATCTAATTTGGCAATTTTGCGATCGCGTTTTTCAATCGCCGTCTTCGCTTCATCAATGGCTTGTTTAGCCTCAGCATACAATTTTTGCCGTTCCGTCTTTAACTCTGCTACCGCCGCTTGTAGTGTTAAACGCTGATTGTAAAGAGTTTGTAATTCATTTCTAGCTTGTTGATATTGAATGACAATTCCACCCAAACGACTTTGAGTTTCATTAAGTCGCCCTTGGGTTTTGGCTTGCTGATTTAGAGTGCGATTGAGTTGAGCTTGTGTGGACTTTTGTTTACTATTCGCTGTCTGTAATGATTTATTAATTTTCTGTAATTCTTGTTGTACCTGATTTTGTTCCTGTCTGGCTTTGTTTAACTTACCCTCTACCTGACTTTTTTGGGCTTCTGCGGTTTTTAGTTGTTCCCGCTTGTTCGTTAAATCTCGTTGAATATCTTCTAACTCAAATACGCCCTTTCGCAATCCGCCATCAGCAGCAAAGAGAATTGCTAAAGTTGTGGCAGAAATTAGACCACCAGTAAAAATAGTGACAATTACAGCAGTTTTTTTCGGACGCAAGTTGAAGAGTGAGAGACGGGCTTTGCCAACTCGTGTGCCGATGCGATCGCCCACGGTGGCAATTACGCCTCCCAAAATGAGAATTGCTGCAATCAGAATGTACCCAGTGGTCATTTTTAGCTACCGCCATCCTGACCGATACAGCCTACCGCACTCAACCATTGTAATCGGGTAAATGGAGTTAGGCAAAAGTATAAATTATCCAATTTTGAAATTTTCCTCCAAATTAGCGGCTTAATTTCCGCAAATAGAACCAGCACCAACTCCATTACCCAGAAATTCAAAAGAAGCATAGAGTAGGAGCAGGGTTTACCCGCTCGTTCATGAGTATACTGCCAGGAAAGTGTGTCATTCTAACTCCTGTAGGGGCGTATTGCTCCTGTAGGGGCGTATTGCTCCTGTAGGGGCGTATTGCAATACGCCCCTACTTATTTTAAGTAAATTGCTTACTTAAAGCCACAGGTTTATGCACAGTAATTTTCTTTTTATGGATGGAAATCATTTTCTTCTCGCGGAGATCTCCCAGTAGTCTGGTGACAGTAACGCGAGTCGAGCCAATTGCTTCCGCGATCGCCTGATGGGATAACTTCAGATCAATGGTAATGCCATCAGCGCAAGGAACGCCAAAATCTCGACAAAGAATTAACAAGAAACTAATTAACCTTGAACCCATATCGCGGTGAGCAAGAGTTTCAATCATCATCTCTGTCTGAAGAATCCGCGAAGAAAGACCTCGCAGCATTAACATTGATAATTCTGGATTTTCCTTCAGTGCCTGTTCAACTTGTTCAATTGGTGCTGAAAGCAATTCTACAGTAGTAAATGCCACTGCATGATAGAATCGATCAGACTTATTACCTGTCAGCAACGATAGAACACCAAAAACGCTATTTTCCCGGAGCAGAGCTACCGTTATTTCTTCCCCTGCCTCATACACCCTCGACAGTTTTACAGCACCTTTAAGAAGAAAATAAACTCGTTCAGCAGGATCTCCCGGAAAAAAGATCGTCTTATTGCGTTCAAACGTTTCCACAACCGGAGGAAATGCCCCCGTTGCCATTTGGCGAAAAACATTTGCTAGGGCTTTATCTTGTGTCACTATCATTTCTCCCTTCCCCTACCCAATGCCAGAAAAACAAAAACCGATTACCTAAGAATACACCTGAAAAATCAATAAATCACCATTAATCTTTCTGTTTTTTCCTATACCCAAATCCAGAATTCTTAGTCATTTGTTGATAATGATACATAATTGTTGATCCGTTTAGCTATTAATTATTGATAAGTAGTTTCACCAATTATACTCTAAAAGTTTTGCCTCTAATAAATTATCAATTTCTTGAGAATTTTTGCGAACATGGTCATGGTTTTTTGGGGCTTACTGCCTACCTTTGGAGCATTTTGGAAAATCCCTATCCCGATGCAGTCAAACTAGTGCCAGATTCTAGTATGCTCCTAATAATGAATTAAATTAGCAATTTCTATGCTCAATCTATCTGGAAAAAATGCCCTAGTTACAGGTATTGCCAATAACCGTTCTATCGCTTGGGGAATTGCCCAACAACTGCACAAAGCCGGGGCTAATTTGGGCATTACCTACTTGCCAGATGACAAGGGTAAAATGGAAAAAAAAGTTTCTGAATTAGTAGAACCGCTCAGTCCTAGCCTATTTTTGCCCTGCAATGTCGAAAATGATGAGCAAATTCAATCCACTTTTGAAACCATCCGGCAGGAATGGGGGAAAATAGATATTTTAGTTCATTGTTTGGCCTTTGCTAAAAAAGAAGATTTGACCGGCGGCTTTAGTCAAACTTCTCGTTCTGGTTTCAATACAGCATTGGAAGTTAGCACTTATTCACTTGTACAGTTAAGCGGGGCAGCCAAACCTTTGATGACTGAAGGTGGAAGTATTATTACTCTTACATATTTGGGAGCAGTTCGCGCAATTCCTAACTATAATGTTATGGGTGTGGCTAAAGCCGGCTTAGAAGCCAGTGTTCGTTACTTAGCCGCAGAACTTGGTCCTGAAAATATTCGCGTCAATGGCATTTCCGCCGGTCCCATCCGCACTTTAGCATCTTCAGCGGTAGGTGGTATCTTAGATATGATTCATCATGTGGAGCAAGTAGCCCCCCTCCGTCGCACCGTTACTCAATTAGAAGTAGGTAATACTGCGGCGTTTTTATGTAGTGATTTAGCAAGCGGTATTACTGGACAAATCCTGTATGTAGATGCAGGATATGAAATTATGGGAATGTAGTCAGTGGTCAGTGGTCAGTGGTCAGTGGCAAATAACAACAACTGACAACTGACAACTAACAACTAACAACTGACAACTAACAACTAACAACTAACAACTAACAACTGACAACTGACAACAAATGACAAATCACCGAATAGCCACAGTTCACCGCTCTACTGGAGAAACAAATATTCATGTTACTATCAACCTGGATGGAACAGGAATATGTAAAGTATCTACAGGTATTCCCTTTTTAGATCATATGCTCCATCAAATCGCATCCCATGGGTTGTTTGATTTGGATATTCAAGCCAAAGGTGATTGGGAAATTGATGATCACCACACTAACGAAGATGTGGGAATTACTTTAGGACAAGCTTTATTTCAAGCTTTGGGTAATAAAAAAGGAATTGTCCGCTTTGGAAATTTTCTTGCTCCCCTAGATGAAGCCTTGGTGCAAGTGGCCTTAGACTTCTCTGGTAGACCTCATCTCAGTTATGGTTTAGAAATTCCTACTCAACGGGTGGGAAATTATGATACACAGTTAGTCCGGGAGTTTTTTGTGGCGTTGGTAAATCATAGCCAAATGACCCTACACATTCGCCAATTGGATGGAATTAATTCCCATCATATTATTGAAGCCACATTTAAAGCCTTTGCTAGAGCCATGCGAATCGCTGTGGAAATTGATTCCCGTCGGGCAGAAACAATTCCTAGTTCTAAAGGTGTGTTATAAAAAATCTCAGCATCGGTTAATCTATTAGTTAGCTCTAAATAGTCAGTAGTTGGTAGTTCCATAGCCATGAATTCTGTTGTAGACAACCCCGATTCTCAACAAAATCCCCTAGATAAAAAACCCGTAGTCCTGACTTCTGAATTGCGGAAAGTCTATCGCACGGGATTTTGGCTTAATCAAAAAGTTGTATCTCTCAAAAACTGTTCTTTACAAGTGTACCCAGGAGAAACCTTTGGTCTGTTGGGTCCCAATGGTGCAGGTAAAACCACGTTGTTGAAATTGTTGTTAGGGATTATCCGTCCTACATCTGGAAGAGGCTTACTTTTAGGTAAACCCATAGGCAACGCTAAAGTCAAGCAGCGGATTGGCTATCTTCCAGAAAATTCCTATTTATATGAATATCTGAGTGGCTGGGAATTTTTGCAGTTAACAGCGGGTTTATTTCAAATTCCCCAAAAGTTACAACATCAACGGATTCCCCAATTGTTGGAATTAGTCGGGTTATCCCAAGCCGATGCTCGCAAAAAGCAAATGCGGCGTTATTCTAAAGGAATGCTTCAGCGTGTGGGTATGGCTCAGGCATTAATTAATGATCCAGATTTGATTTTTTTGGATGAACCTATGTCTGGACTTGATCCTCTGGGACGTTACCAAATGCGAGAAATTATTCTTTCCCTGAAAGCATCTGGTAAAACCATATTTTTTAATAGTCATGTGTTGAGTGAAGTTGAACAAATTTGCGATCGCGTTGCTATTCTAAATCAAGGAGAATTAATCTGTTGCGGTTCTCTCAATGAACTTTTAGGCAACCAAAACACATATCATATTAAAGGTCAAGGAGGAGATGGAGAAATTTTGAAAAAATGGATAAGTAATTTAGAATTTGGATCTGATGGTTTTTGGCACGGTATACTCCAAGAAGATTATTATGATTTTCTATCTAGTCTGAGGTTAATGGGCGGAAAAATCATCACCATGAACCTATCCCGTCAATCTCTAGAAGAGTTTTTTATCCACCAGATTCAAACCCTAAATCATCCCCTTAATTAAATTAAAAACTAAGAATTAAAAATGAATACAGCGTAAACAAACCAATCATTCTAAATCTGGTTAAAAGCTTGTGTTGTATTTATTCTAAATTCTCAATTCTCAATTCTAAATTCTCAACAATATCCCAAGCAACAAATGATTTATGTCCGGAAAACTAAAGATTTATTAGAAAATAAAATTGTTGAGTCACTATGACTCTTCAGTATACTCGATGTTAAAATGCTTCGGAATAACTGTAAATATCATCATTTCCAATTCTCAGGTAAATATGCTTAATAAAGATTTGTATAAATTTTTCAGCCATTCGACTATGGGTTTAGCATTGTTAACAACAGTGAATATCACCTTGCCATCTGTGAGTTTGGCGCAAAAACAGCCAGTAAGATCAACATCCAGTATGGCTACAGATTACTTATTAGGAGGCGGCGATCGCATCCGGGTCAATGTATTTGAAGTACCAGAATATACAGGTGAATATCAAGTTCCTCCCGGTGGTTCAATTAATATGCCTTTAATTGGCAGTATCCCTGTATCGGGCTTAACCACAGAACAGGCTGCTGATACAATTGCCAGAAAATATGCTCGCTTTCTCAAACGTCCCCTAATTTCCGTCAACTTATTATCACCACGTCCCATCAATGTGTTTGTTGCGGGAGAAGTAACAACACCAGGAGCTTATACCCTCAGATTAGAAGGAGGTGCGGGAAACAACCCAGGTGTACAATACCCAACGGTACTGGCTGCATTAACAACCGCCCAAGGTGTGACACTAGCAGCAGATGTCACTCAAGTGCAATTACGCCGTAAGGTAGGACGTTCTGGAGAACAGACAGTCTCCCTGAACTTAAAGGAATTGACACAAACAGGGAGAATATCCCAGGACATTACCTTACGAGATGGAGATACTATTGTTGTCCCCACAGCTACCAGTCTGAATGTAGCTGAAGCCCGGAATTTATTTGCAGCTAACTTTGCCGCTAGTCAAACTGCACCGCGCACAGTGGTGGTAATTGGTCAAGTTTACCGTCCTGGCTCTTACCTGGTGACGACGGGTAGTGGCGGTGGAGCAGAATCTAGTGGTGGTAGTGGTACTGCTGGTGCTGGTGGTGGTTTACCTACTGTGATGAGAAGTTTACAACTAGCAGGGGGAATTACATCTATGGCTGATGTGCGGAAGATCAAATTACGCCGTCCTACCCGCATTGGTACAGAGCAAACTATAGATATTAACCTATGGGAATTACTGCAAAGTGGTGATATCAATCAAGATATAGTGGTACAGGATGGCGATACAATTATTATTCCTACAGCTACGGATATTAGTGCTGCGGAAGCTACGCAATTGGCTACTACTACTCTATCACCAACGACTATTGAAGTGGGTGTAGTAGGTGAAGTCAAAAGAGCAGGATCAGTTAAACTACAACCGAATAGTTCTTTAAATCAGGCATTATTAGCTGCCGGTGGTTTCAATGATGGTAGAGCTAGTAGAGGAAGTGTAGAGTTGATTCGCCTCAACTCCAATGGCACCGTTAGTAAACGTCCAATTAAAGTAGATTTAGCTAAAGGCATTAATGACGAGACTAATCCTATCCTTCGCAATAATGATGTTGTGGTAGTTGATCGCAATACTTTAGCTAAAACAGGTGATAGAGTCAATACTGTAGCTGGGCCTCTCGGTACTATCTTGGGGATTATTAGATTATTCACTGGACTTTAAGTTAAGTCTAAAAGTTGGTTTTCTAGGTTTCCACTCAAAAAATCTAGCCCTCAGTAAATATATAGTAGCGTTGTCATTTTTTAACCTCACGCTCCAGGCGCAGAGAGGGTATAAGTTATTTGTATGGGATTTTGGGAAAAAAGATTTTCTCAATAATTTGGGGTCTATTCTCATGATTATTGAGAATGAAGTCAATAATTTAACGAGTTTTGGTTATTTCAGTCAGGGGGGTTGACAGTATTCCGAGTTTCGGGTATGCTTATATTATATCTAGAAATCTGTCCGCGCATATAGATTAGGGTTTTAAGTTTTTTATATTTTCAGCATGAGGATTTGAGGATTTTCAGAATCAAATCAATTTTAAATTTTAAGTTATCATATTAATCGATCTTTTTTGCTGCAATTGATTATGAAAGGTGTAGCTGATCACCTATAATGTGAGCGCAGGTTCATTTTACAGATAATCCAGGCTATAACCTTAATAATCAATTCTGCCCCCAGCTGAAAGAGGAAGATAATTTAATGGATCCAATAATTTTTATCATATTTTTAGCTCTAGTAGGTTATGCCTTGGCATCTGCAAAGATGGTAAATCAAGGGAATGTCGCATTAGTTGAACGGTTAGGGCGGTATCATCGCAAACTTAATCCGGGAATCAGTTTTATTGTTCCCATTCTTGATCAGATTGTGATGGAGGATACAACCAGAGAGCAACTTTTAGATATTAAACCGCAAAATGTGATTACTAAAGATGGTGTTTACTTAGAAGTTGATGCAATTCTTTACTGGCGCATCAAGGATATTGAAAAAAGTTTTTATGCTATTGATGATTTACAAGTGGCATTAGCAAACTTGGCAACAACTACCTTGCGGGAAAATATCGCTCAGAATTCTTTAGAGGATACGAATATGTCCAGAGACGAGATGGATAGAACCATCTTAGGCGTATTAAATCCCATTACATCTGCATGGGGAATTGAAATTATCCGTTTAGATATTCAGAGCATTACCCCACCAGAAACTGTCCGCAAGTCAATGGAAGAACAACAAAATGCACAAATTAAAAAAAAGGCAACCATAGAAGCAGCAGAAGGAGAGCGACAAGCAGCAGTTAAACGGGCTGAAGGAACTAGAACATCCATCGAAATAATTTCTGAAGCCTTACGCGCTCATCCTGAAAGTAAGGATATTTTAAGATATCTTGTCGCCCAAGATTATGTAGATGCTAGTCAAAAACTGGGTGAAAGCAATAATGCCAAAATTGTCTTTGTAGATCCTGCCAACTCAACAGAAATGTTTCAGGAATTGATTGCTGATTCAGTCCAAGAGAATCATGGTAAAGGGATCATTCTAAATCGTAGTAATACGGATTAGATGTGAACCAAACCACCCTATTAAGGGTAAACGTTATTTAAGTC